>JBNVCD010000040.1:4002-4744 GCA_050410875.1 Bathyarchaeia archaeon
CCCAGCTTTTAGCTCAGTTACACAACACAACTCTCCACCAAATTTTTACTTTTCAAAAGGGCAAGCCATGTAGCGCCGCTTTTTAAAAAATGCTTATAGGTCTGCTTGGGCAATATCCCCTGATAGAACATGCCTCTTGAAGGGTTCACTGAGTATAAGGCAAGAGAGTTCTGCAACGACGTGAAGTGTCCTGTTCAGCAGACTCTCAATGCTCTAAAGGATAAGCCTGACGCCTACGAGTTAATTAGGCAAACCTGCCGCGTCGCCTGCCGCTATTCTGCTTGGCAGTTTCACCATTGGCTCATCGAAAAAGGTTATCTAATTGTAAAACCAAAAGATGCCACGGAGCGATAAAAATGGACTGGGGCATGAAAAACCGTTTATCCCAACTGATTCAGAAAGATGGCAAGGCCCTTTTCTTGCCAATTGACCACGGTTACTTCCAAGGGCCAACACACCGTTTAGAGAAACCAGGCGAAACCATAAAGCCAATTTGGCAGTACGCTGACGCGCTTATGATGACCCGCGGCGTTTTAAGAAACTGCATTGACCCCTCAATTTCCAAGCCTATCATCCTGAGAGTTTCAGGTGCAACCACCGTTGTGGGGGAGGATCTTGCTAACGAAAACCTTATCACGTCAGTTCAAGAAATCATACGCCTCAACGCCAGCGCCGCCTCCATGTCCGTATTCATCGGCAGCAAATACGAGCATCAAACCCTCTCAAACCTCGCCAAACTTGT
>JBNVCD010000040.1:4754-10139 GCA_050410875.1 Bathyarchaeia archaeon
CAATGCGAAGACTACGGCATCCCCGTAATGGCAGTCACCGCCGTCGGCAGGGAACTGGAAAAGCGGGAAGCAAGATTTTTAGCCCTCAGCTGCAGGGTAGCCGCAGAACTAGGCGCCCGCGTGGTAAAAACGTACTACTGCAAAGAAAAATTCGAAAAAGTCGTAGACGGCTGCCCTGTACCAGTGGTGATTGCAGGTGGACCTAAAACCGAAACTCAACAGGAAGTCTTTGACTTCGTCTACGACGGCATCCAAAAAGGCGCAGTAGGCGTAAACTTGGGCAGAAACATCTGGCAGACAGAGCATCCAGTAGCAGCTATACGAGCCATACGCGCAATTATCCACGAAAACTTTGACGCAAAAGAAGCCAACAACCTTTACGAGCAAATAAAAGCCGAAAAACCCTAGCTCTCCATTTTTTCTCTTTTTGCCCTTGGTGATTTTGTGCTCGTCGCCGTGTACTACAACAACAACGACGTCCGAATACAAGAGGTGCCCAAACCCGAAATAGGCGACGACGAACTGCTGCTAAAAGTTATGGCGTCAGGCATCTGCGGCAGCGACGTAACCGAATGGTACCGTGTCCCCAAAGCACCCAAAGTTTTAGGACACGAAGCTACAGGCGTAATAGCCCAAACGGGCAGAAACGTAGCCAAATACAAAGTTGGCGACCGCGTTTTCGTTTCACACCACGTGCCCTGCAACAAATGCCGCTACTGTCTGAGGGGGAACCACACTGCCTGCGAAACTCTGCACACTACAAACTATTACCCCGGCGGCTTTGCCCAATTCATCCGCGTACCAAAAATCAACGTGGAAAGCGGCGTGTACAAACTTCCAGACGACATGACCTTTGAAGAAGGCACCTTCATTGAACCTTTAGCCTGCGTCATCAGGGGGCAACGGCTTGCAAACGTCAAAAAAGACGAAACCGCGCTTATAATCGGCGGTGGCTTAGCAGGCATCTTGCATACTCAACTCGCAAAACTCAAGGGCGTAAGCAACATTATCGTAGCCGACGTGAACCCTGCCCGACTAAAATTAGCCGAAAAATTCGGAGCCAACCACGCCATCTCTGCAAACGAAAATTTGCCGCAAAAACTCAAAGAAGTAAACAGGAACCGCCTAGCCGACCAAGTGGTAGTCTGCAGCGGAGCAACAGCCGCCTCCCTAAACGCGTTAAACTGCGTAGACAAAGGCGGAACCATACTCTTTTTCGCCGTACCCGACCCCACCGTGAAAATCCCTGTGCCCATCACCGAGTTTTGGAGAAACGAAATTACACTAAAAACAAGCTACGGCGCCGCACCACAAGACCTCGAGGAGTCGCTGTCACTTTTAGCCGCCAAAAAACTCAACGTCCTCGACATGATCACCCACAGGCTCAGTCTCAAACAAGCCGCCGAAGGCTTCAAGCTTGTAGCCACCGCAGGCGAATCTCTCAAAGTAATTCTGGAACCAAACAGAACCTAAAGCAGCAGCCACGAAATCGACTCTACATCCTAAAGCCCAATCCTGATTTTCCACATGTAATAACTGCAAATGAACTCTCTTAACTGCCAGTTTAAACCTGTAAGCCACCTGCGCAGCAACAGTTATTTATAACCAAACCAGCCAATTCAGTGGCGAGGAGCGTTCTAATGTTGAGTGTCGACAAAGAAGTTCGCGTGTCAAAAATTAAGGATGGCACAGTTATCGACCACATAAACGCAGGCTACGCCTTAGACGTCGTAAAAATCTTAGGAATCACCGGTCATGAACGCCAAGTCATGACGATAGCCATCAACGTACCCAGCAAGCGCATACACGTCAAAGACCTAGTCAAAATTGAAGGGCGCGTCCTAAACAAACAAGACGTAAACCGCATCGCGTTGGTGGCGCCGAGAGCAACCATAAACATAGTCAAAGACTACAAAGTCGTCGAAAAACTCGAAGTCAAATTACCCAGCATCATAGAAGAAATCGTGAAGTGCATAAACCCCACCTGCATCAGCAACGCAGGTGAACCCATCAACTCAAAATTCTACGTGGAAAGCGAAGAACCCCTCATGCTCAAATGCCACTACTGCGGCTATATACTAGAAAAACCCGACGTACTCAGACAGTTCCTTACCTAAAAACCCAACGCAAATCCAACCACAACGTACAACCGCCTTTTATCGCTCAAAAACCTCTTTTATCAAAAAGGCCTCTCAAAAAATAGAGCTTGCAGCCCAAACCAAGTTAACGTGAAGCTGCAGTGTTGCCCGCTGGGCTTAATTCGTCAAAAGCAACTTTCAGCAACTGTCTGAAATAGCGTTCACCCAAAATTTCCCCCTCACTTAGGGCGTCCAAAGTGTGCACTTCGGGGCACTCACTGGTTAATTTAAACGTGTATTTTCCCTGCTCCTCTGTCAGTTGGAAGGGGTAAAATCTGCAGATCAAAGGTCTACACGAATATATTTTGCATTGGCTGTTTTGGTGAAAAAGACATTTTTTGGTTCCAGCGTTTTTCCGCATCTCGTACAGGTACGGCGATTTGCCCTCAACGGGGTAGGCGAACTTTCGTATCGGCTGACGTGTAAACTGCGAAATACGCCGCGCATCTTTCTCGGTAAGCAGGATGTGCCGCGTTTTCTGGTCAGTGTCGCCGCAGCATACACCGCAGTGACTGCATTTGAAGACAACCGCTTTGGGGTACTCAATGTTCAATTGCCGTCACACACTGGGCATTTTTCTTCATTGTTTGCTTCGATGTCCCTCCCCATACTGGTATGGTCTGCCAAGATTTTTGCTGAGCTTCCACTGAAACATGTCATCCATGTTCACGTCTGGGCAAGCCAAGCGGCTTGCATCCAAAATGTAAAATACCGTGTCAATAAGCTCCTCTGCAATCTTCTCTTGAGTTTCCCCTTTTTTCCACGCGTCACTGGCTTCTCCTAACTCAATAAACGCGAAAAGAAGCTTTTTGGGGACATCTTCAGGTTTATTGTAGAAACCTTTGCTTACAACCAGTTTCTCAATTTCCTTTTTCATGTCTTCCAAGTGCAACGGCGTTTTCCTCCGACTGCTCAAATTAAAGTTTCTCTGCTCGGAAAACCTGCATCCCCAATATAAAAAGGGTAAGGTCAACCGCGAACCCCTAACAAGTTTAACATTAACTGCGCAGCAAACAACTTCAGAGTAACAGTGGCGTGCGCCAAGAGGCAGGACAGGAACCGTTTGCTCGCTGAACCCTCTCTTTTTGTCCAGCGGCTAATTTGACTTTTACGCAATGCTTTAATGTCTTGAACTTTTTGAATCAAGGTAGTCTTTTATCATCTGTTGGTGCTCAAAAGCCAGCGGCGGCAGAGCGTTTAAGCTGAAAAGTTTGATGTCGGCAATTTCGCTTTCTTGACGCTTTATTTCTCCCCAGGTTTTTTTAACTACAAAACATGTGGGGTAATAGTCATACTCAAACCCGTCTTGAACACCCTCCTCATGGTACTCCCCCAACTTTTTGATTACAACCACATCGAGTCCTGTTTCCTCTTTCACTTCCCGCAGTATGGTTTGCTCAGCTTTTTCTTCAGGTTCACATCTGCCGCCGGGCAGCGCCCAGAAACCCACAAAAGGCGGCGTGCTACGTTTTACAAGCAAAATTCTGTTTCTTGGATACGGAATTATGGCTGTTGCTGTTTTACCCGCGTACTTCATACGAACCAAAAGAAGGAACTACACTTTAAGTGATAATTGTTTCGCGCCACAAACGCCGCAGCCAACGTTCAACACCAAAAAGAGTAATAGACTTTAGGCGTTATTAAATTGCAGCAGAATTTGCAACTTTTCTAATTGATTATGCATAGATTTTACCTGTTTTCTAATGTGAACTGTTTCTATTTCACGAATAAACCCAAGCCACAACACGGAAGCGCTAATTGCGCCTAAGGTTTAATTTAATTAAAGAAAAAAAGTATTTTGTTGCAGGGCGTTTACTGTTTTAGGGACTTACCGTTTTTGGTGGGTACAAAAACCGCGGCGGCAACGGCGGTGGTCCATAAACCGTTTTTGTCACCTATAGCCGTCTGAGTGATGTTGGTGGTTTTGATGATTAACCCGCTGGTTTTGAAAAGCTGCTTGCGTTCGTCCCACGCTGTTTCCGGGTCAAACTGTATGCCCATGGTTGTTGCCAGCATGGTAGCCGCCAAGTCTTCCGCGTAGTCTCCTGCAGTTTCGTCTGTTTGCCCAAACGAGTGGTGTTCTGAGAGGTAGCCGTACTGGTTTTTGCCTGAGGGAATGGCGACGCCGATGGATGAGGCGACGAGTCTGTGGGGTTCATTGGTTGCGTTTCTGGCTATGACGACAAAGGTTATTTCTCCCGGCTGAACCAGCTTTAAACCCTTCTCGCGTGGAAGCATCTCGCATCCCGGCGGTATTATGCTTGAAACGCTTACAAGGTTGCAGTGTTGAATGCCTGCGTCTCTTAAGGCAAGCTCAAAAGATTGCAGTTGCTCTTTATGTTTACCAACGCCTTTTGTCAGGAAGAAGTATCCAGGTATCATTGTTGATTCGGGATTACAGTTTACAGAATGGATTTATTAGGCTTTTGCTTCTAAACAGTTAATTACATCGCCAACTTGAAAAATGCGTTGTAACCTGTTGAGGATGAAAATTTGAAGTTTCGCTACAGCGTGTTCAAAGATGAGGCAAAACTAGACATAAACTACATTCCTCAACATCTGCCTCACCGAGAAAAAGAACACCGGTTACTGACGGAGTTTTTCAGCTTTATTTTACAGTTTCCTGAAAAAATGAGTCAACGCGTTATCGTCACAGGAGACATAGGCACAGGAAAAACAGCGCTCTGCCAGAGATTTGGCGCAAACATGACCGTGGAAGCTAACAAACGCGGCTTGAAGTTCCGTTATATACACGTCAACTGCCGCGAGTACCGCGGCAAACTTTCGCTTGTTCTGCAGCACGCCATAAACGTTTTGATGCCCACTTTCCCCAGGCGTGGTTTTTCCGCTGAAGAGCTCTTGGGTACCTTGCTGCAGAACTTGGATGAAGAAAACGCCCACCTCATTTTGGCGCTAGACGAGTTTGACGTCCTTGTCGAAAACGAGGGCGCCGACGCCGTCTACAACCTTACTAGGCTTCAGGAGATGCGGACTGGTAAACCGCAGCGAACTTCATTCATATTCATTATGCGCGACCTTGAAGTTACAAAGCGGTTAGATGACAGCGCAAGAAGCACCCTTCAACGCAATGTTATACGGCTAGAAAAATACGGCAAAGACCAGCTGGTGGACATTTTAAACGAACGCGTTCAGTTAGCGTTTGAACCCGCCACTGTGCCTGAAGACGTCGTTTTGCTTGCAGCAGACATCGCCCAAAACGAGAGCGGCAACGCCCGCTTCGCCATTG
>JBNVCD010000041.1:0-10077 GCA_050410875.1 Bathyarchaeia archaeon
CTCGACATCTATTGCTTCAAAATCAGGTTTAAAGTTGTTCGACTCCAACAGAGGCATAAGCACAACTTTTCCATCGCACAGTATGGTGCTGCCGTTTGCATAAACCGGATACGCGGGGTCAGGAACCAAAACTTTGTCCGACGGGTTCACAAAGGCTCGACCTATATTCGCTATGCCCTCTTTAGAGCCCAACAAGGCGACCACTTGATCTTGCTCCACGTCAACGTGAAATCGCCTTTTGTACCATTCAGAAACTGCTTGGCGAAATTCCGGTTCACCTTGACTGAAGCTGTAGTTGTGGTTCTTCAAATTTGCCACTTCTTCTTTGAACGCTTCAATCACAACAGGCGGCGGCGGAAGGTCAGGGTCTCCTATGCTCAGAGAAATAAGGTCGACTCCCTGCGCTTTCTTCTCTTTTATCTGCTTCTCCATTTCAGCGAAAAGATACGGCGATAGCCTGTTCACTCGGTCAGCGAATGCAATTTTCATTTTCTAGGTCACGCTTACTTCTAAAACAGTTTCCCTTCAAATACTTTCTCCGCGGCGCCCGCCATAAGTATATGTTCGCCGACCTCTATCTCCAAATCTCCGCCCAGCAAATGAACCGTCACTTTGCTGCCGACCTTACCCAACTTGTTCGCCGCAGCAGCCGCAGCACAAGCACCCGTGCCGCAAGCTAACGTTTCTCCACATCCACGCTCCCACACTCGCAGTTTAACCTCTTTTTTGCTCAGAACCTGGACAAATTCCACGTTTACACGCTTGGGGAAAACCTCGTGGTTTTCAATTATGGGGCCAAGGTATTCAACAGGTGTGTCCTCTACGTTATCTACGAAGATGACGCAGTGAGGGTTACCCATGGAGAGACAGGTCATCCTGTAAGGTTCCCCATCTATCTCCAAACCTTCATTAACGCAGGTGCCCTCGCCCCTCATGGGCAGGGCTTGTCGACTCCAGTTCGGCGCCCCCATATCCACCTTTACCGAGGCGACTTCGCCGTTTTTGAGGGTCAACCACACTTTTTTTACTCCCGCCAAAGTTTCAACGTTAAACTCCTCTCTAGTGACAATTTTGTTTTCGTAGCAATATTTGGAAAAGCATCTTATGCCGTTGCCGCACATTTCAGCTTCGCTGCCGTCAGCATTAAAAATCCGCATCTTTGCATCTGCAATTTTCGAGTTAGCCACAAGTAAAAGGCCGTCTGCCCCAACAGAACGTCTCCGCTCGCAGAGCTTCTTTGCAAGCTGGGGCGCTTCTGCATCGCTGATGGCTCCGCCGCGGTTGTCGATAACCACGTAGTCGTTGCCTAAACCATGCATCTTCCAGAACTTCAGTGTTCCCACTCTGATGACACCCGCTGGTTAGCCATTATGTCGTCTAATTGCTCGCGCTCCCTCACTAGCCTGTGCTTCCCCTCTTTGACGAGAACCTCCGCAGCTCTGGGGCGCGCATTATACTGAGAGCTCATCGCAAAACCGTAAGCTCCCGCGTTTAAAATAGCCAGCAAGTCGCCTTCATCAATCCTTGGTAAAGCGCGGTCTTTAGCTAGCACGTCGCCTGACTCGCAGATGGGTCCAACCACGTCGTATTTCTCTTCTGCCGCTGCGTCTACCTTGTTGGCTACTACAATGTGGTGGTAAGAGCCGTACATGGCAGGGCGCACCAGCGTGTTGAAGCCAGCGTCTACACCTATAAACTTCCGGTAAGGCGTGGCTTTCACGGTGTTAACAGTGGTTAACAGAATGCACGCGTCAGCCACCATGAACCTGCCTGGTTCCACGCAGAAAAAGGGTTCACCTAAGCCATGCTGCCTTGTTTTGCTTTTGAACAGAGAAAGCACTTTTTCAGCGTATGCATCCAAGTCTATTTCTCTGTCTTCTGGCTTGTAGGGCACGCCGATGCCGCCGCCTACATCCACAAACTCGAAATCTACTCCTGTTTGCTCATGAATTTTTCTAGCTATCTCCAAGAACCTGCCGAGGGCGGAAACGAAGGGTTTCACGTCAAGTATGCCTGAGCCTATGTGCATGTGTATACCAAAATTTTTTACTCCGGCATCTTTTGCCGTTTTATACGCGGTTATGGCGTCTTTTTCCCATAAGCCAAACTTTGTGTGCTTGCCTGCGGTGATAACGTGGCTGTGGTGTCCTGCGCCGACTTGAGGGTTAACTCTAACCGACAAAACCTCGGGCACGGCGATTTTGAGTAGCCTGTTAAGCTGGGAGAGAGAATCAATGTTTACGGTGACGTTTGAGTCTGATAGAAACTTGAGTTCGTCGTTTCGTACACTTGTTCCCGTGAAAATGATGCGGTCAGGTGTGAACCCGCTGGTGAGAGCCATTAAAACCTCGCCGGGGCTTACCGTGTCTACGTTTGCACCTTCACTCTCCAGTATCTTCAACACTGACAGGTTCGAGTTTGCTTTCGCCGCGTAAAAAATCTTCACTTTCCCATAATGCTGCTTTAGAGCAGTCTGTAGGCGCTGAAAGTTTCTCCTTATACGTGTCTCACTTATCACGTACAGCGGCGTGTCAAATTTTTCTGCAAGCCTCTTCGCCGAGACGCCGTCGATAAAAAGCTGGCTTCCACGGCTCTCTAGGGGTTCTTTTAGGGTGTACATTACCTTCACCAGAGTGTCGTATTTCGTTAGATAGTATATATGCAGCGTAGGTTTTAAGCTAATCCCTTAGCTACCGCCAGCTCCGCGCTCAGGATGCCTGCTCCTGCTCCCCCACGGATAGTGTTATGCCCAAGAATCATGTACTTGATGGTCATAATGGGGTCTTCACGGATTCTGCCGACTACGACGCTCATGCCTTTGCCTTCGTCTCTGTCAAAGCGTGGCTGAGGCCTGTTTGGTTCTTTACGTACCACTATAGGGTTCGAAGGTGCAGAGGGCAACTTGAGCTTTTGGGGTTCACCTTGGAATTTTCGGAAAGCTTCTTCCACCTCTTCGATGGAGGGGCACTTGTCTAGCTTTACAAACACGGATTCTAAGTGTCCATCTTTGACGTTGACCCGATTGCAGCTTGCGCTGACGCAAAAATCGGCGTTTTGCACTTTTGCTCCGTCAAATGTGCCCAAGATTTTTTGGGCTTCGTTTTCCACTTTGTCTTCTTCTTTTGAAATAAACGGCACCACATTATCAATGATGTCTAGTGAGGGCACACCTGGGTAACCTGCACCGCTCAGAGCCTGCATGGTTGTAATGATGACTTGTCGGAGACCAAACTGCATAAGGGGTTTGAATGTCATAGCCATCTGGATGGTGCTGCAGTTGGGGTCAGTTGAGATGAAGCCTTTCCACCCTCGGTTCTTTTTTTGGATGGGAATCATGTTTAAGTGTTCAGGGTTAACTTCGGGTATGAGGAGCGGCACGTCTTTTTCCATGCGGTGGGCGCTGGCTTTGCTGAAGACAGGGTATAGGGCAGCAAATTCCTCTTCTACTGGTCCTGCTAGGTCTCCTGGGAGAGATGAGAAAATTAGGTCTACGTCTCCTGCTTTTTCTACCGAATCCACTGTGGCGTCTGCAACAGTCATTTCGGCAAGTTCTTTTGGTAGTTCACACTCCATTGTCCAGTTGCAGGCGTCCTTGTATTTTTTGCCTGCTGACCGCTCAGAGGCTGCTAGCACCTCGATTTTGAACCACGGGTGCCCTTGAAGTAGTTGAATGTACCTCTGCCCTACAGCGCCTGTGGCGCCTAATATTGCTACTTTACGTTTCGAAGACATGTTTTACCGCTTCCACTGCTCTTTTGAGTTGGTTTTCTCCAATAAAAACGTTGATGGTTGCTTTGCTTGTGGTTACCTCGATTATGTTTATGGCTCTTTGGCTAAGGGCGCTGGAGATTTTTGCCACTCCTCCAGGTGAATCTATGAACATGGGGTGGCTGATTTGTAGCATGGCGACTTTTTCTCGGTGGCTTATCGCTTTGAAGCTTTTCACGTTGTGCAGCCTGTTTATGAGCTGGTTTGTGTCGCCGTCTGTTGTGAAGACTGTGATGCTTTTCTTTCCTGAGCTGACGCCGTAGATGATTTTTCTCTCCAGAGCAGCGAACGCTTCTTTTAGGTTATCCGAGTTTACGTCGCACACAATGTTGACTGCCACAAGATTTTCGTGGGTGTCCACTTCTGCTGAGTTCAGTTGAAACGAACCTGTGATTTCTGTGCCGCCCACAGCGAGATTTTGTGAGTCAAAACTGACTATGCGAAGCTTGTGCGTTGGCAGCTTGTACTTTAAGGCTTCAGGTTTAACAATTTTTGCGCCGCCCTGCACCAGATCAAACGCCTCGTGGATATCCAGTTTGTCTATGAAGCGGGCGTCAGGGACAATTTTTGGGTCTGCCGACATTATGCCGCTTGTTTCTTTAACAAGAATTATCTCGTCAGCTTCCAGCACGTTAGCTAGCAAAATTGCTGTGGTGTCGCTGCCGCCGCGCCCCAACGTGGTGACTTTGCCCTCTGTGCTTTTTCCTAAGAATCCGCAAACAACAGCCACGGACTCTCCCAAAATCGGCGTTACATATTTGCGAGCTAACTCACATGTTTTCTCCTCAAAAGGCTGAGCATCTCGAAAGTTTGAGTCAGTTATTATGGGCCAGTTGTCCTGTGAGGGGTCAAAGAGGGTCGCTTGAACACCTGCAGCCCTGAGGGCTCCACAGAAGACTCTGGCGCTCGTGCGTTCTCCCATGGAGACCACTTCGGCGTAGTCTTCGTCGCTTAAGTTGTTAAGCTGATTCATGGTTGCCACTAGAGCGTCAGTGGTTTTACCCATGGCTGACACTACAACCACTTTTTCTTTGTAGGGCGCTTGAGCAACCATTTTCGCGGCTTGCGCAACTTTTTCGCCTGTAGCCAGGTCCGCTCCGCCGAACTTGATCACTACTCTGCTGTTCACCGTTGGTTCCCTTCTCCAGTTTTTTATAAGTTAAGTACGTCTTGCATGGTGAAGATTTTTGCCTCTTGCTGTCTGCTGAGCCACTCTGCTGCGTAAACAGCGCCTTGAGCAAAGACGCTGCGTGAAAAAGCAGTGTGCTCTATGCGGAGCATCTCATATGGCCCTGCAACAACAAGGTCATGAATGCCTGGGACGCCGCCTGCCCGCATGGCTACAATCTCCAGTTCCTCTGGCTTTCGTGGGCTTATCCCCTCTCTGCCGTAGACTGTGGCTCTGTAACCGCGTGTGTTGGCTACGATTTCCCCAAGTTTTTTTGCAGTGCCGCTAGGGGCGTCTTTTTTTGCTGTGTGGTGAATTTCGCTTATGCTAAAGTTGTAATCAGCAGGAAACGCTCTGAGGACTTCGACAAGCTTGAAGAAGACGTTGACGCCCACGCTGTAGTTAGGTGAAAACACCGCTGGCACCTTGCCTTCTACTGCGCTTCGGATCTGGCGGTTTTGCTCTTCAGTGAAGCCTGTTGTCCCTAAAACAATTTTTTTCCCCAAACTGGCAACAGCAGGAAGGTTAGCCACTTCTGCCGCGGGCGCTGTGAACGTAATGTAGATGTCCGCGTTAGCTGCCGCTTCGGCGAGTCTGTCTGATTCAACAATGCAGGTGTCACTGTGGGCTATACCGAGTTCTCTGAGGCTTTTACCGACGCAGGGGTTACCCGGCGCTTCTGTGGCTCCCACTATCTGGTGCCCCCTGTTTGAGGCTTCAGTTATGATGGCTCTGCCCATCTTTCCCGCGGCGCCGGCGATGCATAGTTTAAGCGTAGTAAAGTCCCTCCAAGTAGCGTTCCTTGTAGAGTCTGTCTTTGAGGTCAACATCAAAGAAGTCTTCAACTGGCTCGAGCACCTCAGGGTTGGTCTCATACACTTTCTTTGCTGCTGCCAAGACAACTTCTAAGCCACTGCGCGTCATTTTGCCCAGTGGGCGTCTACAGGGTCCCGCTGGCATGCCCAAAACATTCATCAACGTCTTAGTTGGGAGGGGGTTTCGCGCTCTGCAAGTTACAGGTCCATAAGCCGTTTGCTCTTGAGTTTTAACCGTAATCACCGAGAACAGCGGTTGCAAGGCTTGAGCAACCTTTTGAGCCTCCGCATGGTTACCCTCCAGGGCATAGTTGACTAGCTGACTCACAGCGCGCGGTGCAATGTTGGAGGTTACTGAGATGACGCCGCTAGCCGCGATATCTGGAGAAGTTATCATGGTGAAGGTTTTATCATCATCGCCCGACAGAATATCAAAGTCCTGTCCGCAGACTTTCCGTGTCAACTTCATGTTTTCTAAGTCGCCGGTAGCCTCCTTTACGCTGCGCACATTTTGATACTGTTCATGTAGAACTGCCAAGTCTTGGGGAAGGAGTTGGCATCCTGTTCTGCCGGGGATAACGTAGGGTATAAGTTGTATGTCGGGGAACTGTCTTGCGATGGGTTCAATGTATTCTCTGCGGATTTCAAGGCTGCTGGGGCCATTATAGTAGGGGTCTACCAGCAGCACCGCTTTGACTCCTATGTGTTGCGCGTGAATTGTGCCTTCTATGGCTTCTTGGGTGCTGTTGCTGCCTGTTCCCGCGATCGTTAACCCTTTTTCGCTAACGTTTTCGTGTACTCTTTCTATAACTTTGTTGTGTTCATTCCAGTCTAAAGTGGGGCTTTCGCCTGTAGTGCCCACGGCTAAGATGCCGTTGACGCCTTCTCTTAGTTGGAACTCAACGAGTTTTTGCAGCCCCTCGTAGTCTACTTCCCAATTGTGCCTCATCGGCGTTATGAGGGCGGTGTAGCAACCTTTGAAATACGTCATTTTCTTTACCTCTGAGGGAAGTACCTCTCACGACGGATTATTTAAATTTTTTGCGTTTTAAGTACTTTTTTTACGGATTCAGTATTATGGTGCCTGAAAAAAGCGTTTTAAACGGATTAGTTTAACGTTTAAGCGACATTTTTAAGCCTCTGCATGTTGACGGATGCGCTTATTAGAAGGGCTGCGTCAGGGTAAACTGCAGTTGAAGCTTCAAAATGAGCAGCAATAAAAACCGTGAAAACTTCAAAGCTGGAGCTCACATGTGCCCTTTTTGCTTTGTTGGGTACGAAGAACTTGAAGTTGACTTCGAATACGAAGGCATAATTCTCCGCCGTGTAAAGATACTGCGCTGTCCCGTTTGCGGAGAAGAATACGTTACCGCAGAGCAGCAAGCTACCATTGAGGCAAAGCTTTGGCAAGCCCAAAATGAGCTTTAAGCTATCTTGTCTGAAACGCGGATTTTTCAAAGTAGCCTAAAACCGGGTTTAGTGGCGTGTGTGCAAGCTAAACTTCTTTTTTTGTAGTGCAGAGTTAGATTTTAAGGTTTAATTTTAACTAGTTGAGGTACCTTACCCCATGTTCCCACACGGTTTTTGTAAAGTATAAACACGCCTTCAACGCCTTGAATAGCTTTTGCCACTTTAACGCCTCTGCTAATTGCTTCGTCAACGTCGTCGCCTTTCACGGCGTTGCATACTGCTGTGGCTGCGGCGTCCGCTAAACCTGCATTTTTGCAGAAAACAGTCGCGGCTTCGGCATCTCCAAAACTTAAGGCGTGGCTAAAGCGGCCTGAGCTGGTTCCAATTCCAGCGGGGAACTCGGTGAGTCGAAAACACAGTTTCTTTGACAGTGGTTCGTCGCCCGCTACAAACGCTACGTCTACTGGTTCGTCAGAGACCGCTGCGACTTCACCGCCGTTTTCCACGATGGCTGTTTTGCATCCTGCTGAGAGCATGTCTTTGACGGCTAAATCTGCTAAAACCCCTGCGACCGCCGCCATAGGGCCAACTTTGGCGTTTGCGGCTGCTTCCGCCATCAACTTTGCCACTAAGGGTTGCTGGGGAATCGGGACAGGTTTGAGTGACCAAAAAAATTTTGGTTTTTCTTTACCGTATTGTTCTAGTTGTTCTCGGTTGCGTTTTATTGATTCTACTGCTGCTGTTAAGCCATTTTGGCGATCTGCAGCGATGTTGCATCGTGTTTCTTTTAAAGTGAATGTTTGCCTAAACAGCTTTCTCATTGCTTTTTTCCTGTTGCCTCTTTTGCTGCAGCGTACGAAAATTCGTGGTTGGTTTGTTTTACCGATTTGATTGCTCTAACCGGGCATGCGTCTACACAGGCGCTGCAGGTGCTGCCGACACATTTTTCTTTGTTAAAAACCACTGCGGCGTTTTCGTCAAAAGCTATGGCTTCTACTGGGCACAGTGCTACGCAGGAGCCGCAGCTTATGCATTTTTCCGTGTCCACTTCGATGAGTTTTGGTAAACTGACCTTGACCCCTTTTTTGCGGAGTGCTTTCACAATTTTGTCTGCTGCTTCTTGGGGGACTTCTGCGAGGACTTCTCCGCCTTTGCTGTTCACCAACGCAGTGATTATGTTGATTGGTACTTTAAACTCTAAAATTAACTCTGCAACGATGGGTTGCTCCACGATTTCTTCGCTAAATCTAAGCAGAAGCCTAACCATTTCATGTTCGCCTTCCCAACAGTTTGGCGACGTCTTCAGCGGTAACTATCCCCAGAACCTTCTTTTCGTCGTTAATTACAGGCAGCGCTGAAATGTTATGTTCCGCCATCCTCTTGGACGCCATCTCTAATGGCTCATCAGGTTTAGCGGTGAACACTCGTCTAGTCATGATGTCGGCTAGCTGTGTTTTACCCTGCGCCATGGCCCGCGTCACATCCCAAGAAGTTACAATGCCTACGAGTTTCCCCGCGTTGTCCACTGCAACTATGTGGTTAACTGATTTTGACACGATGCGCTCCGCTATTGTACGCACTTCCTCTGTTTCTTTACATGTGACTGCGGTTTGCATGACGTTTTTCACAAATGACGTTGCTTCCGTCTGCTTCATGGGTTTAAATGTGGTGTCAAGCGGCAGTCGCTCTACAGGCGCTGTTAAAAAGAACGTGCCTTCTTCGATCCATGCTTTGAGGGTCGCTGCGATGTGGCGTGCCATCTTTAAACTTGAAAGTGAGCTAACCCTGATTTTTCTGTCGCCTACCCTTATAGACCCTGATTTTAACTCTTTGTAGCTGACTTTGGCAAGTTTTGGGCGATTACGCCGAGGCACCCCGTAATCTACAACGTTAGTGAAAATTTCGTCATCCCTGATGGCGGTTTTTTTGGCTAATCCCTCGTTCAAAATGGGGATAGGCACACCCAACCCCACATAAAGGGTTGTGCCATACCGAGTAAACGATGCCCCACGCAGAAACTCAGAAGTCATCTTTTTTGCGTCGCCCCGAACCATTAACGTGCCATTCTGGCTTTTTGCTTCATGCTGAGTTCCCTCCCCGATTATGTAGCCCTGGCTGCCTCCAAGGAAAATCCGTGTGCCAATGCCGATGGTCTCGTAGTCAGGGTCATTCATCAACGGGTTCAATTCGCCTGCCCCACTGTAGGTGGCGTTACGCATCTTTGGCAAAAGCTTACCCATGTAAGTGTAAATGGTTTCGTCGCGGCTATTCACAGCGCAGTTATAGCGTTGATAGCCATTGCGGAAGTTAAGCAGGTAAAACTGGTTCAGGTCATCTTTCGTTAAATTTGTCCGAATACTGTTGCGGGGGTAACAGTCTGTGCCGTAAGCGGTAGCTCGCAGCTCCACTTCTTTACCCTTCACCAAGTCTTCAATTAGGTGTCCCCCGCCGTACTCGTAAGGCTGAGTTTCCGACATGGCTGTGGCTCCGATGTAGAGGTCCACTGCGGCGCCCGGGTGGCAAATCGGCACGTCGTTCATCCACGCCCTGTCAATTTTAATCGGTGGGTCAGAGTGCCCCAAATTTATAACTGCGCCTGAACTGCACATGGCGCCAAACGTGCCTGTGGTTACAACGTCAACCTCTTTAAAGGCAACTTCGACGCCGCTGCTCTCAACTAGCTTCTTCATTTCTTCCGCAGTTAAAACTTGGGCGTCACCCTTTCTGATTTTCGCGTTAATTTCTTCGATTGTCCGGGTGTTTTTTTGAGGTTTGAGTTTTAATTCCCCCAACCGCTGCAAAATTGAAAGCCGGGTTAATTATTAATGTTTTTTGGAAGATTCCTACGCTCTCTTTGCACAATAATTCTTGTGGGGCATTAGGTGCTGGTGGTTGTGTGTAATGCAAGTTTTAATG
>JBNVCD010000042.1:0-1714 GCA_050410875.1 Bathyarchaeia archaeon
GCCGCAGAGGACTTCGAAAGACTATTTGACAAAGTTGATTGGAAACTAAGAGAAGCCTTCTTAAAAGCCATTGAAAAAAACGACGCATCAACCTTTTACTCTGCCTTACGGGAGCAAGCTAATTCACTGTCAGGAAACATCGACCGCATTTTACTTTTCCTACAAGATTACACGTTGAAAGGAGGGTACCCTGACGCCCTCAAACTGGACAGCTTAGACGCCGCTGCAGAAACCCTAAAAACATACCTGAACCTCACCATCTACAAAGACATTGTAAGAACATTCAAAATAAGAGACCCCGTCGCCTTCGAAGAACTCATAGCCCTCCTAGCAAGAGAATGCAGCCAAAGAATAAATTATTCAGAATTAGCTCGCACACTAGATTTAAAGAGGCACACACTAAAAGCCTACATTTACTTCTTAAAGACAACATTCCTCATATCTACCTCAGAATACTATTCAAAAAGCCGCGCAAAACAAGCAAGAAAAGAGAAAAAAATCTACATAAACGACCCCGGCATCAGAAACACAGCAGCAGGAACCCTAAACAATTATTTATTAGGCAACCACGCTGAACTGGGAAAAATCGTTGAAGCAATTGTTGCAGACCACTGCAAAAGACTAAAACTTAACATCCAACCAACCCACCAAACACAACTATTTTACTGGAAAAACAACAAACACGAAACCGACATCATACTAGAAATTCACCAAAAACCCATACCCATAGAAGTCAAATACAAAGACACAATAGACAAAAAAGACTTAAAAGGAATACAAGACTTCGCTGAAACACACAAAACCCCACTCCAAATAATCATAACAAAAGAAAAACTAGACATAGAAAACAACACGATACTCACACCAACATGGCTTTTTCTCCTAATGTGCTAAATCACACAAAAACCAACCAAAACAAAAACAAAATACAAAAACCGCAAACCCAGCGCCCACCTACTTAAACTGCTCAAGCACAAAGAGCACCAACAAAAGACGCCAAGCAAAACACCCACACAACCGCCTTAAACAGAACAACCGCAGAAAAACTTACAAACCCTCTAACACACACCTCTTTAGTTGCCGCTTCCATATGAAAGAGAGGCAACAAACTGTGACCATAACAGTCAGCAACGACGACTTAAAGCAGTTCTCAACAAACTAGACACAGTCAAACTCCCGTTTAAGAGCCATGCTACTACCTGAAGAAGAAGCAACTGAAATAGAAAAAAATCAAAAAAGCTTAAGCTACAATTAGCTAAAGGGTCAAAATAGAGCTACAAGAGTTTATTTCAGAACTCAGAAAGCAATATTCAGAAAGCAAGCTATATGACGACAGTTAACAGCAAAATCTCTATGACGAAAAGTTACCAGAACTAATCACAAAAAAACCATCCTTCGACAAAACTGCCTCAACAAAGAATTCGATAAGCTACACGCTTAAAACGAAACATAGACACGCTAATAAACGCCAAAACGTAAATACACATTCAACCAAAACAAACAGCAGGAACCGCCTATGAACCCAACGCAACAGGACATAAAAGAGCGGCAGGAAGCCTACAGAGACGCTGAGGCAGCACACGTCCTCATAAAAATCATCGAGTCAAACGGCAGCCTCAACCCCACCTACGACGGCAACCACGGCTACCACTACCCAGAAATCGAAACGCTCCTAAACAAAGACTCCGCCGCCGCAGAAAAAACCCTGCAAAAA
>JBNVCD010000042.1:1724-8725 GCA_050410875.1 Bathyarchaeia archaeon
GGCATCCTGAACCGAAAAATAGTCGACATGGTGCTTCACTGCCCAGAATGCAGCAGCGCCAACATATCCACAAACTACATTTGCCCCTCATGCGGCTCTCCGCAGATCATCCGAAACGCCCTCATCGAGCACATCACCTGCGGCTACATAAACACGCTACCCTACTTCAAAGTCGAAGACAACCTCGTCTGCCCCAAATGCAAAGCTCCACTGAAGAGAACAGAAGTGCGAAGCGCAGGGCGATGGTACGAATGCGGCAACTGCAAAAAACGCATCGAAAACCCCCAACCGCTTCACACATGCAGAAACTGCGGAGAAAAATTCGACTTCAACGACGCAAAATACATCGAAGCATACAACTACACCCTCAGCGACACCGCCAAAACCGAAGTCAACAACGGCGCACTCTTCCCCTTCCTCGTAGAAAAACGCCTATCAACCCTAAACCACCAAGTGCAAGTTCCAGGCAAAATCACAGGCGCCTCAGGCATACAACACGAATTCGACGCCATAATAAAAACCAGCAGCGGAAAACAACTCGCCATAGACGCCCTCTACGCAGCAGCACAACCAGTCAACAAATTCCAAATAACCATGGAACACGAAAAAATCGCCGACTCACAAATAGAAACCTACATAATCGCATCCGCCTTCAACGAAGAAGCAAAAAAACTCATACAATACCACAAACTAAACACCATAGAAGCATCCCCCGCCATAGCCCTCAACGAGCTGATAAGCAAAATTCAACCAGAAACAGCAAAACAAAAAAAGAAAGAAAAAACACAAGCAGAAAACATAATCGACCAGTTCACAACCCAACCAAACACACCACAAAACAAACCACAAAACAAGTCAGAAAACAAGTCAGAAAAGAAAGCTACGGGAAAGCTGGGCGGAATCTTCAAGAGAAACAAATAAACGCGGCGTTGAATAAGCCGGGTGGCGCATTTCAGTTGAAGATTACTTTAAAATAACACAGCTCAAAAAGCTTTAAAAACTTAAAGCTAAGCGTGTAAAACTAAAAAGGTTACCTGCAGCGTTGCTTCTGCAAACGCAAACTGCTTTTTTGAAGTTTAAAGCATGAACGTGAAGATAACCGTTACAATTGCAAGCATGACTACTGAGTGTTTTAGCCCGTTTAGCATTATGCCTTCGCTGAGTTTTCCAGCGGCTAACCCGCCAAATATTGCTTCTACGATGGCTAAATCAAACAGCAGCGCCCTGAAACTTTCAAAGGAGATGGTTATGTTCAGGAACTGGGTTTGCTGCGACTGCGCCATGGGCACAAACAAACTCTGATACAAAATCACGATTACGCCGATGAAAACAAAAAAGCTGATGTAAATGATAAAGAGGTAGGGTCGAAGCTGCGATTCACGTTCATCCCGCAGCTCAATCATCTCCCGCACGAACTGAGCCGTCGAGTTAAAGGAGCTCTTCAAATCGCCCCCCAACCGCACCGCCTCAACTATAAGCGTGCTCACCTTGGCAGAAAACTCGGTGCCAACGCGCTTGCTAAACGCTAAAAACGCCTGCTCAAACTCTACGCCAAACGTCAACTTCGCCGTTAGCTTCCGCAGCTCCTCGCTTATTGGACCGAAATTGCGGCGGGAAACATCCTCTAACCCCTGAAGCAACGTTAACCCTACAGCTTGACTTTCAGCTAAACTGTCAAGGAGCACAGGCCAAGAATTATCGATAAGCCGCTTTCGCCGATTTTCCAAATGCACAATAATAGACGGCAAAAACAACCCAACAGCAATAGCCGCCGCCACGTAAGCGTGAAAAACAAAACTCAGCGAAACCGACAAGTACCCAACGGCAACTATCACAACCGCCATGACTAAAGATACAGCGTAGACAAACCGTTTAGTTCTAACAGAAAAAAACCCATGTAGCCTCATGCTTCACCAACTCGACAAAATCGCATCCACGTAAACCAAAACAAACGTGGCAGCCGCAGGCAACAGCAGATAAACCAAAAGGGGCATAATCTGAGCTGCAGAAAGCCCGCCGATAACTTCGCCGCCGAAAACGCCCATAATCACAAGCAGCGTAATCATGATTATCGGGAAAGCCACCAACACGGTAATGTAAAGTTCCCCAGCCAACCCCAACTGAGAAATCATTTTGCTCAGCCGCCGCCGACGCGTCTCCGTAAACTTGTTCGCCATAGTCATCAAATAGAAATGCAGGTTCCCACCCGTCTGTATAGTGGATATGTAGCCCTGCAGAAAATTAGAATACTCCTTGCTGGGCGTCCGCTTGCTCTCCGCGTCCAAAGCAGCAATCAAATCCTCCCCCAGCAACTCAACACTACGCACAACACTGCGCGCGCTCTCCCGCAAATTAAAAACCTCGCCCACCCTAGCCAGAGAACTAAAAGTCTCCCCCGGCGTAGCGCCGGCGCCGCTCAAAATAGCCATGTAATTCGCAGCGTACACAAGGTTCTTCTCAATCTTCATCTTCAACACAGAAGCCCGGTACGCGGGATAAGACAAAAACACCACAAAACACAAACCAAAACTAACCCCAGCAGCCAGCAAACCCGCCAAAACCGCAAAAAACAAGGGAAAATCCGCCCCCAACAGAGGAGAAAAAACCACAAGCAGAGCGGGCACCACAACCAGCGACAAAACAAACGCCATTAAACTCCAAAAAAACATTGAACTCACATAGACAACATGGTTAACCTTAACATCCGCCCGAATCAGACCCCTCCGAACCCTCTCAGACCAAGGGAAAAAACGCGCCGGCGCCACACCCAACACGCGGTAACCTAACTCGTGAAAACTAAAAGAACCCTTATGCGCAGCAGACTTTACCTCAGACTTCGCCTTCACCATTCAACACGCCCCGCCGCAGCACACAACCAAAGCCTAGGAACCCACCCTGATCCGCCGGTAAATCTCCTCAGGATTACTGTAAAAGCCCCTAATAACCTCAGCAACATCCTTAAACCGCCGAATATCATTCTTCACCAGCCAATCCAAAACCAAACTGCGCTTCTCAACCTCATCCAGAACATCCTTCAAACTTTTACCCGCAGCCTTAGCAATCTTCTCCAAATGGTAAGACCTACCTGAATACTGGTACGCGTCACTGTTAGCGTTATAACTAAACAACTCATTAGTAATTATCTCGTTTGTCCGCGTATCCAAACCAACAAACTCAGTAGCAGACGTCACACGCCTAACAGGCTTACCCTCCACCTGCAGCTTCTGCTGTATAAGCACAACATCCAAACTCGTCACCAACGTCCGCGGAATATTCATCGGCTCAGTCTCAAGACGATGCACAACCGAAGCCACAGACTCAGCATGCAAAGAAGAAAAACCCCCATGCCCAGTCGCCATAGCCTGAAAAAGCGTGTACGCCTCAGCACCCCTAATCTCACCCACAATAATATAATCAGGCCTCTGCCGCATAGCCGCCTTCAAAAGGTCATAAAGACTAATCTCCGCCGAAGAACCCCCCGCCGGCCGCGAAACAGACCGCAACCAATTCTTATGATGCAACTGCAACTCAGGCGTATCCTCAATGGTGACAATCTTAAAATCAGGCTGAATAAACGCAGACAAACAATTAAGCGTCGTAGTCTTACCCGACGCCGTAGGCCCACAAACAAAAATGTCCAGCTTATTCTCAATAAAATACCACAAAAACGCAGCCAACTTAAGAGGAACCGTCTTAAACTTTATCAAATCAACAATAGTCAACGGATCAGCCTTAAACTTCCGAATAGTAAACGTTGACCCACCCCGCGTAACAGCCTTCCCATAAGTCATCTGAATCCGGCTGCCATCCTCAAGAATCGAATCCAAAATAGGATTAGCCACAGAAATCATCCGCCCAGTCCTATAAGCCAACTTTATAACAAAAGAATTCAACTCATCCTCAGAATCAAAACTAACATTCGAAGGAATAGACTCATACTGACGATGCCAAACATAAACAGGACCCAAAACACCATTACAACTAATATCCTCAATCAACGGGTCACGCATCATCACATCAATCTTACCATAACCCACAAAATCCCGATTAACATAATAAAGAATCTTCTCTAAACTCGCCTCACCAACACGAATACGAAACTTCTTAACAATCCGCCGAACCTGATCAGTCAAATACTCCCTAGCCTTCTCCTCCGACCCCAACTCAGAAAAAGTCACATCAATCTCCTCAACCAAAAAACGCCGAATATCCAAAAGCTGCTTCTTCTCAGACTCCTGAAGCGACGGCTCAAAAACCTCATACCACAACTCATGAGTAACAGGATCCTCTGAAAGAACAGCAAACTGAAAAGGCTCACTAACCTTAAAAGTCTCCAAAATCCGCCTCTTAGAACTCAACTCTGTACCACTCATCAACCAACCAGCAACTAACAGATAAGCCACGTTCAACATAATAATTTTTTGTCAAACACACCCCCTACCCTACACTACACAACTCCAATTCAAACATACCCACCCCCACGTCACGCCACAGAATACATTTCACAGCAAACGGCGCCCAACGCAACAGCAAAAACAAGAGTTTTGTCTATATTTTTCCCTCATCCAAAGAAACCTTAATCAGCCGCTATACCTGCCTGATTCAGTTCCTCAATTAATCATGGTATGCCCTGCGGGGAGCGGGCGAAATGGAAAGGATAACAAAAAAATTCGTAAACTCCAAGAAAGAATTTTAAAAATTGAAGATAAGGCATGATTGTAAATTAATTTTCACAGCGGCTTATCTACTATAAAGTTCATCTCTATGCTCGAACCTTAAAAGAAACAATTTATCGCCTTCTACTTTGTAAATCAACCTGTAAGGTTTAACGTAAATTGTCCATTCTCCTTTCAGACAATATCTCAACGGTTTTCCAAAAGTGGGATTTTCTTTGATCTTCCTTATCTGCTTCTCTATTTTTTCCTGCGTGGCTCTGTCTTTAATTTTCTTAAACTCTTGCTCGAATTTCCGTGTCCATATTATTAGTTTTATTTCTTCCATTTGTCCAGCTCTTTGAAGAACTCATCAGGAGTTGCTGCCTTATACCTGCCTTCTTCTATATCTTTCCAAGCTTCTTCGATAAGCTTCAAAGTTCGCAGATCTTCTGCTTTAATTTTTGAATCAAGTTTTTTTAGAACTATCATATCTTTTTTTGTGGTTACAGCAAATACACTCCCTTCTTTCACACCAAGTTTTTTCCGCACAGCCGCAGGTATAACTATCTGCCCTTTGGAACTTGCTCTTGTTAACGCAGGTAATTTTAACTCAGTGTTCATATTAGTAAGATTATCTTACTTCTCTATAAAGTTATCCAACAGTTACCCGCAGGCTAACACATTACTAACACTCTACTCGATCTGGCATAGAAAGTCACATGCTTCTCATCCAACAACTTTTTCATCTCACCTCAATTTCGCTCAACAACTGATCTCGGGACATATTACAAACAACTCGCCATTCCTTGTAGAAAGAACCAGCTTTCGGCTTCCTCAAATCAAGGTATATTGGAGTTCTTCCAACATTATCCTGTAACAAATTCCTAAGACTCAACGGCAACGGTTCAACAAGATTTTCTTTAGAGAGAAAATCGATAACAAATCCAAGTCTTTGAACCAACGCACGCGATTTCATGCTAATAGCATAATTCACTAACTTATTCTGGTCAACCCTTGCCAAACCTCGCCACACGATTCTTGCAAGTTGCTCTATTCCGCCAGCGTAGTGTGGCTTGTCGAACGAATCAACCAGAGATTTCTCCGGCTCAGCCATGTAAAACTCAGCATCAAAAACTCTCTCAAGCCGATACCCAAAGAATTTGCGCTTCGACAACGTCACAAACTTGAAAGTGGTGCCTTGCCACTCAGTGTTGAGCTTCTTCTTTGTAGTCGCAATGAACAAAGTGAACGGCATCTGAGTAGTAAACCCATAGTGACTGTTGGATGTGTAGTAGCTGAAGTAGTAGGGTTTAACAAGAGCTGAGCCAATGACGAAAGCATTAGCTGGCGGAATCTTCTCAGGATAACCATACGCAGCGGGCACAAATTGATAAACACCAGCGGCTACTCTTTCAAGCCATTTTTTGCGTTCAAGTTTATGAAGCAGAAAGTAAGCATAATCAAGCGAACAACGCAGAATACTCTGAACATCCTTTGCTCGCAGGATAGTTCTCTTTTCAGCTTCCCATCTGGCAACTAACCTTGCTTCTTCTGGCGACAGCTTGCGAATTCTAAGCTGCCTCTGCTCCTCGTCGACCTCTTTCAGTCTACTTTGAGTTATCCCCAGCTCTTCGAAAGTAACCAGCCGAATAGGAAGGCCTTTAACCTCTTTTTTTATTGATTCAGCCACTTCAGAGCCAACAAAGATTAACTCAAATCTCTTCAAAGGCGGCTCCAAATTAGCTAAGGAAGAATACAGGTTGAGTATCTTACTAAGCATGGAACGATCTATCTTGCGCGTCGACACCTCCACAAATACGTCGACATTATTCTTGTCTCTCAGATGGAAGTCAACTGCGATATGCCCGGGAAGAGTTTCATTCGTCGCTACCAAGGTATGTCCAGCGAAAACTCTTAGGATTTCTCTGGAGACGTAAGCTTCTAAACGGCATTCCATCTTTAGCACCATCACATTCATTAACAACCGCAAAGTTCATTATATTTTTTTCCATTTTTCTTAGCAAATTTCTTAAAGACTACTAAGACTCTAATAAACAAAAATAACATGTTACCCCCCTCAGAACTGCTGCTACAGAAAAAGAAGAAACTGCAGGAGTTTTCGCCATCAGCTCTGAAGCACATAAAAACTAAGACAGCAGCAAAACGTCAACTACGCACAGGCTACAGCAAGCAACCCCATACCTAGTTGCCCTCAATAATTTTCACTTCACTAGCCAAATACGCCCTCTCCACCCTGCTGAGCGCATCCAAATTCATAGGCATAAGCAAAAAGGAGTCATGCTCCAGCAGGTCAAAATGCTTCTCCTGAATAAACTGGTACACCGT
>JBNVCD010000042.1:8735-9423 GCA_050410875.1 Bathyarchaeia archaeon
TACACCGTCTCAAAACCGTACGTGCCAATCAAATGCTCCAAACCGTCAAGAAGAATAACCCCGCCCTTGTAGGCACTCAAAAACTTAGAAAACTCCAAAGAAAGCTCCTGCAAGTTAGGCAAAACACTAAAACCCTTAACCGACTTAGACGCCAACAACCTAACAGACTCAACAGGAACATCACGCCCACCTATCAACTTGTAGGGGTCACCGTGAACAATACACAACGAAGGCAACTTCAAGTACAGCAAACTCTCATAAACATTAAAGCAACGCTCATGAGAACCATAAATCACACTATCCCCAGGAGACAACCCGCTCAACTTGTACACCACCTTAATCAACAATTCATCAACATCCCGCTTCCCAGGCACCTCCCGCACCGTCAACTGCACAAGCTTACGCCCCCCAACCATCAAACTGCTAAACCTAACAGACACCTCCCTCTTCACACCCAACCGCGTAACCAAAGTAGCATCCACAGACTGCCCCTCACCACAACCCAAAAACTGCTCAACAGAACCCCCAACAGACGCACCACAAAACAGAGACCCCAACTTTGCACCAAACAACTCCGCCTTAGAAAAAGCCGTCAACTCAAAAGCCGCCGCATTACAATAAAGAATCACCCCACTCTCATAATCAACAATAAAAACAGCCTCACCAAGCGCACCAAGCAACCTCCTAT
>JBNVCD010000042.1:9433-9890 GCA_050410875.1 Bathyarchaeia archaeon
TCAACCCCCAAACACGACCCACGCGCGCCCTCAACACCCAAACTCTCCAACTGAGCCACCGCAAAAGACGACTCAGACTCAACCAACGAACGCACCACCGTTTCCCCCACACTCCACAACAACACACAAATCCATCGTAAATATTAATAAACCTTATTCACCAACTGTACTACACAAATACAAAAAACCACAACAAAAACAAAAAACCACAACAAAAACAAAAAACCAACAACAAAAACCACAAAACCACCACAACCACCACAACCCACCACAACCAAACCCACAAAAAAACACAAACCAAACCAAAAAACCAACCCAAAACACAACCAAAAAACCACAAAACCCAAAACACCCACAACCACACAAAAAACAAAAAAAACAAAACAAACCAAAAACAACACCCAAAACCACAAAAAACTATAAAAGCACAATCTCCCTCCACAAATACTACACCTCA
>JBNVCD010000043.1:0-9813 GCA_050410875.1 Bathyarchaeia archaeon
TGTGCCGTCCAGCACCATATCCATGACTTTTTTAGCGCTGTCAGGGCTGTTGGACCCTGTTCGGGTAATCGCCCACGCAGATATTTCGCCGTCAATCATGATGGCGGCTTTGGAGCCAACGGAGCCTACGTCTACACCTGCGGTTATTACGTCTTTAGCTTTCCAACTTTTGTTGGGTACAATGTAGTGATATTCTTGCCATCTCCAGTACTCTTTTGTATCTGCTGTTTTTTCCTTCATTTTTGTGCCCCCTTCACCCGGTTTGCTGCAAGAAGCGCTGCGCCTAATGCACCTGCATATTCGGGGTTTTCAGGTATCAAGATATCAACGCCTAATTTCCGTTTCAGTGAAGCCACAAACCCTACATCTTTAGCTACGCCGCCCACCAAGACCACGTCGGGGTTCACGCCGAGGCGGTGCACCATGGATGAGACTCTGTCTGCCATGGCGTCAAAAACTGCCCGTGCTATTTCAGGCTTTGACTCTTGACGGTGAATAAGTGTCACCACATCGGATTCGCCGAATATGACGCAGCTGGCATTTATGGGGCTTGCGCGCTCTGCTTTCAGAGAGAGAGGCCCCATCTCTTCCATTTTCACTTCTAACGCTCTTGCCATAGCTTCGATGAATGTGCCTGCGCCAGCCGCGCATCTCTCGTTAACGACGAAGTCTGCCATTACGCCTCGTTCGTCGCATTTTACTGCGCGTGCCTCTTCCGCCCCTACGTCAATTATTGTTCTTGCCGACGGAATAAGGTAAACTCCTGCTTTTGCATCGGCGCTCATCATGCTGATTGTGCCGTTAGCGTAAGGCGCCACATCCATACCTGACCCTGTAGCTAAAATCTGTGCAACGTCGGATTTTGAAATTTTAGCTGCTTTTAACGCCTCTTCAAAAGCTTGCTCTGCCGCTTTTGCGGGTTCGAATCCTGAAAAAGTTTTGCTTCTTGCAATCACGGCGCCGTCTTTTAGAATAACAACCTTGACGGTTTGTATACCCATGTCTATTCCTGCAGTTATCATATTGACCCGCCTCTAGAAGTCCACTCTTGCAGTTAGCATTTCTAAGAATGCTTCTACACGTGTTTTCATTTGCCCAACATCTTCTCTGGTGTATTCAGTGTCTAAGTAGTAGAGGGGTATGTTCATTTTGTCCAGCGCCTTTTTTATGCGTGCATACTCCATAGCGTATAGCATGCAGCCTCTAACTACATAGTAAATGACGCCGTTAACGTTAAACTCTTTAATTTTGTTTTTGAGCCAGTTTATCCTGTCTTCGTTTCCATCTGCAGATGTAAAACAGGGGCATGTGGATGCCATCAGATACCTTTCAGATATGGCGTTAAGCATATCGTCCATTGTCCACTCGTCTACCCCTACCGGGTCGTAGAGAAGTCTGTCGCTTGAGCACAGTTCATCTGCTACAAGGACACCTTGAGGTGTAGCTTCCTCAATCAACGTGGGCAGCTTCCAGTTGTCAGGCCAATACATCGGCGTCCCCGTTACCAAAACTCTCGGTGTGTCCGGTGGGCACGCCCACATCTTTTGCTGTACTCGTTTTTCTAATTCGTCGCAGAGCTCTTCGGTTTTTTCCGTCCAACGTTTTATGTTGTCCCACGTGGCAGTTTGATTAACTAGCATGGCGTCTCTGCCCATTATGACGGGGTTGCCTTTTCTTAAGTCCTGCAGTCTGCGGAAGGCTTTGGTTGCTTTCTGCATTGTTTCTATGGCTTCGCGCAGTTTTTTGCTGGTGATTTTGTTACCTGTTAATTCTTCAATTTGTGTTTTAACCGATTTAATTTCTTCTTTCCACAAGTGCAGCGATTGAGGCGAATCTTTCACTCTAGGCGGAGACATCGTAATCACCTTTGTGTAGTCGCTCATGATTTCGCTGAGTTTCGTCTGGCCATCGCATGTTAAAGTGCTGATTAACGCGTCGCTTAGCTCCAGGTATGGGGAAAGGCTGATCATTTTTGCGCCTATAGTGGAGCGGATAACAGGGCAGACTTCTACAGGTACAATTCGGTCGCCAAGTTTGGATGTGTCGTACCAGCCGGAGTTAACCCTTACCGGTATGGCGTCTGCCGCCAAAATGAGTTCAATAGGTGCAAACATGCAGAAGTAACCAATGACTTTTTTGCCTTTGGCTTTTTCTTCTTGGATTTCTTTTTGACGTTGCCCAAAAAAATTTGCTATTTCATCGTAATACTGCATAATTGCAGGGCGGTTCGGATTTGTTTTCTTCATCTTCTCTATGTTGTCGGCTATAACTTTCGCCGACATAGCTTTAGCCGCGTTTCTTAGTTCTTCGCTTTCTTTTTGGGGCAATTCAGGGACATATTTTCTTTCTTTTTTCTCCGTCACTTTCTTTTCCACCATACTTTGCGTTTATTATAATTTTTTGTTTAACTATGAGGCTGTAGCAGCATTGACAAATGCGTTTACGCCGAGCCCAATAAGCGTTAACCCGCCCGCTATGGATACCCATTTGCGGAACAGTGGTGCCTTGTTTAGCAGCCAGCCTGTTACCCCTCCAATTAGCATCAAAGGCGATAAAGTTGTTCCTAGTCCAAACAGAACCGCTAAAAAGAAGCTGTCTGCAGCTACGGCTGTTGTAACAGAATACACCAGTACAGGCGCGATAAGGGGGCAAACAATTAAGCCTCGGGTTAAACCCAGTACGAATACCTGCAGGTCAAATCTTGTAGCGGTGATATTGCGGTTTGAGTCAACAGGGGAACCGGCGCATTTTGCACCGCATGTGACTTTCTTACTTTTGTAAATCATGTTCGCCCCGACCGCTGTTGATACTATCCCTAAGGCAACCAACGCGTAATTTTGATATGAAGAAAAAAAAGCGTCCCCTATTGATAACTTGGTTATACTCAACGCAACCCCAATTAAGGCATACGCCGTTAATCTGCCGCCATTGTAGGTGACTGTTATAAAAACACTTTTACGGAAACTTGAGCCGACGCCTGCTATGTAGCTTGCTACGTACGGAAGACACGCTGATGTACAGAAAACCAGCCCTGACAACAAGCCGAGAGCAAGAGACGCCAGATAAGGGTTGGAAATTTCAGTCATCAACGACATGTAGTGTTTCACAGCAGATTTTGATATACCAAATGGCGAATTTGAACATTTAAAGCTTACACATTTTTAGTCTCCAGGCACTGAAGGAGTTAAAAAACGGGTTTACCAAAGAAAATAAAAAAGAGGAGGCCTCTTTGGCTTAGAGCTTGTTATTCAAGACAATATGCTTCTTCGCCGTGTTCACTTAGATCTAAACCTGCGTCCTCTGCTTCAGGGCTTACTCTCAACGGGGAGAAAACGTTGACTGCTTTCAGTAACGCGTAGGATCCTGCTATTGCAAATGGCACTACAACTGCGACAGCTACAAGTTGGGCGGCAAGTTGACCGGCGTTGCCAAAGAGTAGACCGTTTACGCCGTTTATAGACGCTGTGGCGAATATGCCTGTTGCAATTGAACCCCAAAGTCCACCCATACCGTGGCATGCGAACACGTCGAGTGTGTCGTCGATTCTGGATCGGCCTGCCCTCCAACTGGCAACTAGGTTGCTGATTACGCCTGCTAGCAACCCAATAATGAGGGCTGATGTTACGGTGACGTAGCCTGCTGCGGGAGTTATGGCGACAAGACCCACAACTGCGCCTATGGATACGCCGACGGCGGAAGGCTTACCTTTGATCCACCAGTCCATGAGCATCCAGCTGACCGCGGCGGCGGCTGCAGCTAGGTTTGTAGTTACAAGAGCTGAGACTGCAAGTTCGTTGGCTGAAAGTGCGCTGCCTGCGTTAAATCCGAACCAGCCAAACCACAGTAACGCCGCGCCAAGTATGACGTAGGGTATGTTGGTTGGTTTTTCTTGGGTTTTGTCTAGGGTTTTCATGTGTTCTTTCCATGGGGTACTGCATCCTTTTCTTCTGCCTATCACAAGAGCGGCGGCAAGAGCAGAGAACCCTGCTGCAATGTGAACTACAATTCCACCTGCAAAGTCTATGGCTCCTATTGCCCGTAACCAACCATCAGGGTTCCAAACCCAGTGAGCTATGGGCGCGTAGATGAATGTCACCCAGACGACGCTGAAGATGAGTAGCGAGCGGAACTTTATTCGTTCGGCGAACGCGCCTATCATGAGAGCAGGGGTTATAGCGGCGAATTGCAGTTGGAAAGCAAAGAAGAGCAGTTCCGGTATCCCTGCTGCAAGTGCTGGATTTACTGTTGTTATTGAGAGGTTGTTGAGGCCGAACAGTGACAAATCGCCGATGAACCCGTTAATGCTTGGTCCGAAGACCATGCTGTATCCCCATAATGCCCAGATGACTGCTACAATTGCGTATATGACTACGCATTGGACTATGGTGGATACAAGGTTCTTTTTCCTAACTAGCCCGCCGTAAAAGAAGCCTAGTGCCGGCGTCATAAGCATGACGAGGGCGGTTGCAACTATTACCCATGATATGTCTCCTGAACTCATTTTTTTGTCTCCTTTATGTTTGTCGAGTTATTTCTCTCTTTTTTGAACACTTATTAGGTTATTATATATAAAACTATCTGTTTGGTTGTTTATTTTTTATATACTCAAATATTTGTTCAGAAAATTATTTTTTTGCTGTTGTTTTATTTAATTTCAGCCAAAAAAATTGGTTGCAACTTAAAATCTGTCCAATTAAGATAGAGCCCTATTCATTTGTTTTGAAGTTGGCTACTCTCATAAGTTGCTTGAAAAGTTTTTATTTACAGTTAAACAATTTAGGTTGATGTCTGGCAGAGACTTTTTCATTAGCCGCTATGTTCAGTTAGGTTGGGAGTTCCGGGAAACTAAAACTTGCCAAGCAATCAGAATAAACCAGACTAACGCAAAAGGCAAAAACATCCCTAAACGGTTGCTTTCAGTTGGTGTCACACTGGAAAAAATTCCTTTCTTAGAATCAGGTTACTGGGTTTGCAGCTCCAAGGTCTCAGTGGGTGCTACAGTCGAGTATCTTTTGGGTTTATATTCAATTCAGGAGGCAGCCGCCCAGATTCCTCCCACCCTCTTTAGCAACTTAGCGGGAAAGACTGTTTTGGATGCCTGCGCAGCACCTGGAGGAAAAACTGTGGAGCTTTCAGACTTGATGGAGAACAGTGGTGTGGTGGTGGCTTTGGACGTCAGCAAGCAGCGTTTGGCTGCTTTGGCTAACCATCTTGAGCGTTGCCGCGTCAGTAACACGGTGGTTTACAATTTAGATGCGCGCTATGCATCAAGACTCAGCTTGAAGTTTGATAGAATCCTTTTGGATGTGCCTTGCTCAGGCAACTTTGCTTCTGATCCATGGTGGTTTAAACGGCGGACCCTCAAAGATGTGGAGCGTAACTCGGCGTTGCAAAAGGAGCTTTTGCGTGAAGCAGAGAAGTGTTTAGCGACAGGTGGCGAGTTAATTTATTCTACGTGTTCTCTGGAGCCTGAAGAGGACGAGTTAAACATGGATTGGGCAGTAAAAAACCTAAATTTACAAATTGAGGAAATAAATTGCCATGGTGAAAACGGGTTAACTGATGTGTTTGGGCAAAAACTTGATTCTTCAGTAGCCCGCTGTAGGAGAATATGGCCAGGTCAGACCCAAGGGTTTTTTGTTTGTAAATTAACAAAGCGGAGGGTGTAACTGTGAAGCCGCTGGTGCGTTTTTCGTCTCAGTTTGGGGCTAAAATTGCTTTGAATTCTGAGTTTGTAGTAGAGCGGTCTCAACGTTACTACTTAGTTAATGATAAGTTGAAAAAACTGGCGCGGGGTAACTTCTACGCGGCTGGTCTCTATTTAGGCAAAATCAAAAATGGTGTCTTTTTTCCGAGTTTCAATTTGTTGAATATGCTTGTTGATGTTGCAGCTAACAAGGTGGTTGTTGATAAAAAGGCTGCATGGCTTTTCATTTGTGGTCGAGACATCTTCAGAAGTGGGGTACTTCACGTTTATGGCTCTAGGCGCAAAGGCGCTTTCACGTTGGTTTTAAATAATTTCGGTGAATGCCTTGGTTTTGGAAGAATAATCCACAGTTTAGATGATGAAGAGGCTAACGTAGTTGTCCGAAACGTTTTAGATTTGGGCGATTTTTTGCGCAGAGAAAAGTGATTTTTGCTCTGTAGATCTCAGTCTTCAATGCTCTTTTTTCTCCTGTTCAAAATTGTTGTTATTTGTGGACGTAATTACTATTTTTTTAGTGTTTATTGGACATTTATTGATTAAAAAAAGAGATAGGCTTAAATATGTTTATGGTGAACACATGTTCCATAACGTGTGAAAACCAACAATTAATACTTTAAGTGAAGGTGAAAAATTGAAAAACTTTAAAGACGCAGTCTGGAAAAAGAACGTAACCAACGTTGTTAAACAAATTCAGGACTTAGACATAAAATTCGTCAGACTTCAATTTACTGACATAAACGGAATGATAAAAAATCTCGCTGTCGCATCTAAGAACATCGAGACAATATTTGAAAACGGGCAATCCTTTGACGGCTCATCCATTACGGGTTACAGGCCTATTGAAGAATCTGACATGGTTCTCTACCCTGACCCCACCACTTTCGCTGTTTTGCCTTGGCGTCCAAAAGAGAAATCATCCTGTAGACTAATTTGTGATGTGTACACGCCTCAGAACAAACGTTTCGACGGCGACCCACGATACATCCTTGAAAGGGCAATTGACAAAGCTGCAAAGGCAGGCTTCACGTATATTTGTGCTCCAGAGCTTGAGTTCTTTATTGTGAAGGAAAGCGAAAACGGCGGTTTGCCCACGCCGATCGACATGGCAGGCTACTTTGACTTCCACCCAGGCGACCTCACTGATGACCTCAGACGGGACATAGCTGACACCGCTGAAGCATTCGGCATAGAAATTGAAATTTCCCACCACGAAGTTGCTTTAGGTCAAAACGAAATCGACTTCAAATATGGTGAAGCTTTAGTTACTGCTGACCGCGCCGTCACCATGAAAATGCTCACAAAAGTCGTGGCAGCACTCAACGGCTACATTGCTACACACATGCCAAAACCTTTTGCAGGCATAAACGGCTCAGGTATGCACACTCACCAAAGCCTCTGGAACAAAGATGTCACTGAGAACCTCTTCTATGCTGATGACCCGAAAAATGGTTACCTCTCCGACATCGCTCGCAACTTCATCGGCGGACAACTTGCTCACGGACGAAAAATGGCGGCTGTACTTAACTCGTGGCCAAACAGCTACAAACGGTTAGTTCCAGGCTACGAAGCACCCGTTTATCTTGCATGGGCACATAAAAACCGTTCACCGCTCATACGTGTACCCAACTTTGGTGGCAAAAAGAGCGCTGCCCGATGCGAAATACGCTGCCCTGACGGCGCAGGAAACCCATATCTGCAATTTGCTGTTCTCCTTGCAACTGGTCTTGACGGAATCAAAAACAAAATTGACCCAGGCGACCCAGTGGAGTTGAACGTTTACCACATGAGCTATGAAGAACGCAAAGCCAAAGGTATCATATCTCTGCCTGAATCACTCAAAGAAGCCCTAGACGAGATGGAGACAAGCGACCTTATGCGTGAAACTTTGGGTCAAACAGCATTCGAGAACTTCCTCAAAGAGAAGCGTAAAGAATGGGACCTTTACAGGACACAAGTCACCGAATGGGAAGTTAACCGCTACATAAAACGACTGTAAAAAAATAAAGCAACTGTGCGGCTGCCTCTTTTTGAGGCGCCTACCACATTTTTTAGTTTTTGTTTATGCTCTAATTTTGGTGGCTAACTCTGTTATCGCAATTTCGTTTTGTTGTCTTTGCTTGAAATCTTTGAGAACAACTTTGCCCGCTTTGAGTTCTCGTTCGCCTACAATCACTGCGTAGTCCACTTGGTGTTTGTCTGCGGATTCTAATGCTTTAGTCATTTTTCTTCCCATAACTTCAAACTCTACAGCGATGCCTGCTTCCCGAAGCATCTGCGCAATTTTCAGTGCTTCGCTTTTCTGTTCCTCTTTTATGGTGAGTACTGCAACTCTTTTGATTTCTTCTTTTTGCAGGGTGATCTTTTGTGTCTGTATTGCCAGCGCCATGCGGTCCAAGCCGTATGCTACGCCTACAGCGGGGGTGGGTTCACCGCCGAAGGCTTCTACGAGTTTGTCGTATCTGCCTCCGCCGCCGAGAGCTATATCCAGTTGTGGTATGTAAACTTCGAAAATCAGCCCTGTGTAATATTCTAAACCTCGTGCAAACGTTGGGTCAACAGTTTTTATTTCGCAGCCGCAGTCTGAAACCAGTTTTAAGATTGCTGCGAGGTTTTCCACGGCAGCTGTGGCTTTTTCGTAGCCTTCAACAGCTGCTTTCATTTGCTCTACGGTGTCAAATGGGCTGTTACTTTTGAGCTTCATCAGTTCCTGGAGCTTGTTTCGACATTTTTCTGAGTTGACAAGGGCTAGTGCTGCATCGTAGTCTTTTTTGTCCATTCGTTGAAGTATGGCGTTTTGTGTTTTGTCGTCTACGCCTTCTTGGGTGAATATCCCTTTTAGCGTGCCTACGTGCCCAAGTTTTATGGCGTAATTTCTTAGGCCTGTCTTTTTCATCATGCTGTTTGTTAGTAAAATGATTTCAGCGTCTGCTTCAGGCTTGTCTGAGCCCATAAGTTCAAAGTTTGCTTGCCAAAACTCTCGGTATCTTCCTTTTTGGGGTTCGTCGTAGCGGTAAACGCTGCCTACGCTGAAGAGTCGCAGCGGTTTAGGCTCGTTTTTGAGGGTTGTGGTGACTAATCTTGCTATGGATGCGGTGAATTCTGGGCGTAAGGCTACTGTGCGGTCGCCTAAATCTTTGAATGTGAACATGCGTTGCCGTATTTCTTCGCCTGCTTTTGCACTTAGGAGTTCGTATGGTTCAACGACAGGTGTGATGACTTCTTTGAAACCGTAGAGTTGAGCGTTTTTTGTGGCTTGGTTCATTAGGTAACGGAATATTTCTGTTTCGTCAGGAAGCAAATCGCGCATGCCGCGGACAGGTTGAAATGTTGACATGGGCTATTCCTCTTTTTGTTACTTGAAACTTAATGGTGCAACTGAGTAGTAAACTATTTCTCCTCTGCGGTTCATGACAGCTACAACGAGTTCTTTTTTGAGACTTTGGCTTTGACTTAACGCTTCTGATAGGTCTTTGATGGGTTGAGGTTTGCCTTCTTGTGTGCTGACGACAAGGTACTGGGCGCTGTCTTTGCCGTAGGCGCCTCGTTCATAAATTCTGAAGTCTACCGCTCTACCAAAACCTTCACGCACTACGTAGCCGCGACTGCGCAGATCGCGGTAGACTAGGTAGTGTGCCCAAGCATTTTCATCTTTGCTTTCGTAAATCGAAAGAACATCTTGGAATGTAACGTTCTGGTTCTTTTCGTTTTTGACTTCCAACATCAATTTATCTACAAGGTATAGTGCTTCATAAAACGCCAGTGTGAACTCTTCGTTTTCTTTTGTGCCATACCCGCGTTGACTTAGAGCGTCTATGCTGCTTTTGTCTGAAATTTTAACCCCTTTTTCTGTAAGTATGCCTTTAACCTTAAACTCAGACGAAGTAGGAAAACTGTCTTTATCACTCATTTGTTGTTCCACTGCAAGAGTTTATTTCTGAACAGTTGGCTAATTAATGTTTGTCACTGTTTTGTGTTGTTTGAAAGTATTCACTTGTTTTTATTTCACGAACGGTTGAAGTTATGTTTACCCTTACTCCCAAAGTTGGCTATTAGCTCAAATCTGATGAGTTTTGTAGTGCTTGAACTTGGCGAAGTCTTCTTTGTAG
>JBNVCD010000044.1:0-4859 GCA_050410875.1 Bathyarchaeia archaeon
AAATTGGCGGCTTAACTTGGGTTAGCGCCTTTGCGTTTAGTTTCATCCATTTTTGGAACTCCGATGATGGCGGAAACTTTGCGTAAAGCTGCCTTCGGTTTGACTCTAAAAAGGTGTTTTCCACGCCGGCGTAGTCGGCTGCAGTAAGCAGCACATGCCCTTTGCTTTTTGCTGCATCATAGATCGGTTGTACTCTTTTTTTCCATTGAGCATCACGTAGGGCATGGTGCTCCATGATTACAACGGGAACAAATTCGGCAAGTTGTGTTAGGTTTGTTGAGCCTTCTTGCACTCGAGTTTCAGCAATTTTGTAGCCTTCTAAGTAAAATGGTGGACCACCAATCAGCAGCACGTCAGGTTTTTCAGTTTTAATTAAATCTACCGTGCGTGCAGATATGGGTCCTTGGACGTCGGGGGCAAACATGAATCGTTCATCGCCGTACTGCACTGTAACCATTATAACCCAGCCTAAGGTGGAACCATCTAAGCCGTGGGGGACAGCTTCAGAGAAACGTAAGGTTGTTTCTTTGCCAAAACGGTAAGATTTACCATCCGCTGATTCCAGGTTTTTTGCGTATCTTCCGCCTGTTTTTTGAAATACCCATGCACGCTGGCGCTGACTAGAATTAATGTTTACCCGAGGGTTCTTTGCCAAAACTATTTTGTCCTTATAAATTTGTTGTGCCGTCTCGTTGAGTTGCGTCCAGTTGACTAACCAGTCGTTATAGCTAGGTGTGTGGTGGTCAAAATGGTAATGCGAGAGAGTGACAACTTCGGCTTTATCTGCGAATTTGGCTATGCGCTGGCGAAGTTTGGCAATTGTTTGAAATTCTATAGGATGCGGCAACAGGTTGAAACGGTACGGTGCAAGAGATACTCCTGCGTCTAACAGAACTTTAACGTCGGGAGTTTCAACAAAAGTGCACATTGAGCGAACCCCAAAACTTTCCGCTGCCAGCGGCGTAACTTTGATTTTATTCAGCACCATTTAATTTTCGCCAGCCACAAGTAAGGGAGTGGCTTTACACAAAAATAAGATTATTTGTACAGCTTTGCAAATGCTGACGTGTAGAAGCGATGACCCCTTCGCAGAGAATCAACTAAATGTTTGTTAGCGGCTAAAGGCAAATACGGCACGCTAAATTTTTGAGGTTTTCAAGCAATATGTTTAATATCAACTTAGCAAGCGTTAAGAGGCAGCGCTATGGCATTAGCCGTGACTTAGAAGAGTCAAAACTGCACCCTCTACAGGGAATGCTGATAATGCCTACTTGAACAGCAGGTATCTGGGAATGAGAGTATTGGATTTCGCTCTCCTTGCAGCTGGTGCTATAGCAGGGGCATATTTGCGCTATAAGATGGTGGAGTCACCAATCACGGTGGGCGCGTTGCCAGTAAATGTTTTAGTGGTTAACGTTGTTGGCAGTTTCCTTTTGGGTGTTTTCTCGGTTGTTTCTCTTGCTTTTAACTTAGATGCGAAGTACACTTTGTTTTTCGCTGTGGGTTTTTGCGGTTCGTTTACCACTATGTCCTCTTTTGAGTTGGAAACGGTTAATTTGGTTGAAGCTCACCGCTGGGGTCTTGCCGCTCTTGGGGTAGTGAGTAACGTGGGGTTAGCTTTTATAGCGGTGATTGCAGGAAGAATCTTGGGAAATGTTGTAGTGGAGCATATTATCTAATGAAAGCAGGTGTCAGCGGCGCCACTGTCTGGACAGGCGTAAACGGTTTTGGTAAGCGGGGCAGGTCAACGTTTCATCTGGAGGGTATTTCTGTTAATATGCCGTTGATAATTGAAGTCGTCGATGAGCAAGCCAAGTTAGAGCCTCTTCTTCCTGAGCTTAAAAGGCTAATTGGAGATAACGGTTTAGTGAGCATTAGTGAAGTCTACGTCTTATAGCGGGAAAGCTGCTCCAAATAAGTAGAAAAAAAAGAGAGAAAGGGAAGTTTTGGAGCTATTTTCGTTTACGCAAAAGTAACGCTGCGACGAGCGCCACCGCTATGACGGCGATTAGGGCTGCTGCGATTATGTATATGTCGTTTGAGGGGGTTGCTTCTGGTTCAGGAACAACTGACGGCGAAGGCGAAGTTGGAGTCGCAGTCGGTGCAGTCGGTGTTGGCGTTGGAGTTGCAGTAACGGGGACAGAAGTTTCTGTAGGCACGGGTGAGGGGGCATTAACTACGCCTATGGCAGTTCTTGCTTCTGAGGCGCCATATGAAGCTGAGCCTTCAAAAAACGCTATGATTGTGTATTCGCCTGGGACTGGCGGAGTCCAAAGTTTCTTGAATAGACCTCCCGAGTCGGTTGTTACAGTGCCGATGTCTTGAATGTTGCCGTTGGGGTCGTATGCTATTAGCTTCACGGGTACGCCTTTTGCGTTCGCTGGGGCGGGTCTTTGCTGGTAGAGGTGTTCCATCCACGCGCTCATGTCTTCGTCGGCAATTGCAGGTGTGCCTTTGGCGCCTGGAGATTGGTCAGTTACGGTGCCCTCGATGAGCACGCTGGAGCCGACGGTGGAGACTTTGGGTGAAGCGGTGACTGTTGTTGCGCTGGGGCCTATGCCGAAGCAGTAGATGCGGTTGTCAAAGTAGTTTAGGGTTAAGGCGTAGCCGTCAGCTATTATTGGTGCGAGCCCCATGAAGGACATGTTCCATACGGGTGCGCCTGTGTTTGCGTCGATTACGTGGATTCGCCAGCCGTGGAAGTAGGGCGTGTTGGGCGAGTGTTCGTTTGTAACGACGAAGACTTTGCCGTCAGCTACTGTGAAAGCGTTGTCTTTTAGTGGGTAGGTGCCGTAGGGTGTTTCAAAACCGCTGCTGCCAAAATAGTAGTTCCACAGGTTTTGTCCTGTTTGAAGGTCATAGCAGTGTACTGTGCCGTCGTAACCTCCTGCGTAGAGTTTACCGTAACCATAGGAGGTGTCGGCGTATGGTTGGTACATACCCCATGCGTTGGTGTAGGGTGTTGTGGGTCCCCATTTCTGGGCGCCTGTGCGGACGTCGTAGCCGTACCACACCATCTTTTCTTTGACAAATGTTGTGAAGACTCCGTCTGCCATTGGCCCGTTCATGATTGTGCCTTCGTAGGTTCTGTTTTGCACAAATAACTGCACCGGCGGTTTGCCGTCTTTGATGTCGTATGCAACGTCTGTGGTGATTGTGGTGGGCACAGTTTGGTGTGTGGCTCTTGCGTAGATGTATTCGTTGTTAATTTTTGCGATGCTCTGGGTTCCAGGCACATCAGGTATGGAGACGTTCCATTGGTAGCCTGCGGTCACGTTAGGAGTGGTGGGTGAAATCATCCAGCGCCAGCTAGTGTCGACAGTGGGGTAAATGGCTTTAGTTGAGTTCCACAATGTCATGTAGTTGCCTGCGGCGTTTAGGGTGTAGATGAGAAATTCGCCGTTTTTACCCATCACCATAGAGCCTGAGGGCACGCCAGTTAAGTCTAGTATCCAGTCGCCAGTGAATGCATCATACATTTTGTAGGTTGAGCCTTGAACGCTCCACAGGTAAGGAATGACGCCGTGCTGGTTGGGTGTGTCGATGTTTAACAGTTGGCCAAAAGTGAAGTATTGGTAGTTTTTATTGGTGGCGTTTATGTACCAGATTGTTTCGCCCGTGTAGAGGTCTACGCAGTAAGCTCCATCCCACAAGTTTGAGCCTGAACCTAGTTTAAGGTTATAGTACAGTCGGCCATTCATGATTATGGGGGGCTGGAATTTGCGTTCGTATGTTTCGCCTGGATAGTAAACGATGTCGCCAAAGGCTCCGCCGACGGCACCACCGAAAGCAATTTCTCGGGTCCACAGAACGTGGGCAGTGTTTGGTGCTTTCCCGTAGGGTTGGAAGTTGCCCATGCTGTCGTAGGCGCGGGGACCGTGAGGACCAGTGGAGCCTGCGGCAAGCCAGTAGCTACCAATTGAGTTGACGCCTCTGAGTTCAGCGTTTAGGGGACGCGTCCAGTAGCCGGTTGGAAGAGGAAAGTCTTGCCAGTGGGCGATGGGTTCTTGCTGTACTGTGAGTTCTACCAGCGGGCTTTGGCTGGGCAAATAGTTGTTTTGCACAGTTGCGCTGACGTTGATGGTTTGTCCTGGGAAGCGAACTTGGAAGGTGTATTTGCCAACCATGGTGGGCGTGTAGAAGGTGTAGCCTGTTGCAACAGCGTCGAGTGTGAAGGGACCTTTAGTTTCGGTTGTGCCGTCAGGCTTGGTGATTGTCAACGTCAAGCCGGTCCACCGGTCTCCATAGAGGGTCGCCGCGTTTGGGGTTACTTTATCGAGCCAGAAAGCCACGGTGAGTGTTTGGCTTACACCTATTGGGTTTGGATTAACCGTCAAGAAACAGTAGGTGGGGACATCAGCAGCGTTGGATAGGGGTATTGAAGTTAGCAGGGCAGATGTGGCCAACAGCAGTATCAATGTGATGCCTACTCTAAAATTGTTTTTCTTAATGCTCATTTTTTTCTCTCCGACATATTTTCGGTACACTGAGTTAACTTCAGTGCGAATATAAATTTTTCCTTAAATGCAAAAAAGAGGGAATAAAAACTTAATTTATGGTTGGTTTTGGAGTTAATACTCCAGTTTAGTTCAATGTGAGTTAATAAAGATCAAATAAACTTAATATTTCATGACGGGGTCTCTTTAGGAAAGAGGGTATGGGTTGGGCACTCAAAGAAAAATTGATGCAGTTGACGCGGCAATTTTGAAGGCGCTTTTGAAGGATGCACGAACTAGTTTTGCTGAGATTGCAAAAAGTTGTAAAGTTCAACCGAATGCGGTACGGACACATTTTTACCGGTTAAAGCAGGACGGCGTAATCACCGGGGAAATTATGGAGTTGCGGCCAGAAGTTTTTGG
>JBNVCD010000044.1:4869-9500 GCA_050410875.1 Bathyarchaeia archaeon
GATACGACTGCAAAGCTACACTTCGCCTAAAAGTTAACGTAAACAAGACGTCAAGCGTAGTTGAACAGCTGAGAAATATGCGTGAAGTGCTTCAAGTAGCTGAAGGTGTGGGTAAAAAAAATCTGCTTTGCTTCATAATAACTCGTAGCATAAAAGACCTCAACAGAATTGTGGAGCGTATACGGGGACTTAGCGGCGTGGTTGAGGCGGAGGCTGATCTTTGGGTTACAACCGCAGGAAACGTGTTTCCCGCTAATCTTCAAATCAACGCTGAGGCATAAGTGATGGATGAAGTAGACTTGGAAATAGCTAAAATGTTGGCGAAAGACGCTCGGGTTTCTTTTAGGAAAATTGCAGAGCAACTGGGGATTTCGCCTCAGATGGTAAGCAGACGATACGAGAAGCTGAAAAAAACAGTTTTCGCTTATTCCTCGGTGACGGTTAATTTGGAAAAGCTTGGTTTTAAAGCTTCAGCAGGTTTTTGCATAAAGGTCTCCAAAGAGAAACAGGGTGAAATCGATCAGATTTACGACAAGATAACAAAGTTACCAAACGTTATAGTGGGCGGCATATTACTTGGAAGCGTAGACATGTGTTTCCTTGTGCCAGTCAGAGACATCTCAGAAATTTTTGATTTTCAAAAGTACCTCGCAGGAATAGAAGGCATCGAAGAAGTAGACATAACGCTCTACAAGGTGCATCAAAGCTGGCCAAGACAGCTCTACCAGCCTTTTTTACAAAACATTAAGCAGCCGCAGTAGGGCGTCTTTAGAAGAGGCTACCTGAAAGCTTTAAAGTTAGAAACCGAAAGAGCACACGGTGGGCGATGACGACTCTGGCCCCGAAGACGCTGAGGATGATTTGGATCTTGAGTACGATGACAAATGTGCAGTCTGCATGTTTGTCGATAGAGCCCACCAAAAATTCTAGTCAGTAAATTGTTCATGGCTCAGGTGCCGTTTGTACAATTTACAGTTGAGGTATCCACATCGCCGTTGTAAAGTGAGAACAGCGTCTCTTTCTGGTTTTGTGGCGTTTAGAGTTAGTGCGTGATTGTCTGATTTCTTAAAGTGAGGGTTCGAGTATTATTCTTGCGTCCACTGTTTTTGCGCCTGTTTCGTAGACCATAATTGGGTTCAAGTCGAGCTCTTTAATTTCAGGGTGATCCATAACGAGTTTTGAGACACGCAGTATCGTGTCCACAATTGCGTCTATGTCTACAGGTGGCGAGCTGCGGTACCCTTTCAAGAGAGAGTAGGCTTTGAGCTCGGTGACCATGCTTGTGGCGTCTTGCTTGGTTAGAGGAGCAACTCGGAAGGTGACGTCCTTGAGCATCTCGACAAATATGCCGCCTAGCCCGAACATGACGGTTTGCCCAAATGTTGCGTCTTTAACTGAGCCAACAATGACTTCGGTTGACGGAGGAGCCATCTCTTGGACTAGAACGCCTGCGATGGTGGCTTGTGGATTGTATTTTTTTACGTTTGCTAAAATTGTGTTGCAGGCGGCTTTGACTTCTTGGGGGGTTTTCAGGTTAACTTTAACGCCGCCTGCTTCAGTTTTGTGAATGATTTCGGGGGAGACAATCTTTAAAACTACAGGGAAGCCAATTTTTGCAGCAAAGTTTGCCGCTTCATCTTCGTTTTTGGCAACATAGAATTTAGTGACGGGAATGCCGTAAGCGACGCATACAGCTTTTGCTTCAGGCTCTAAAAGTGCTGTACGCCCTTCTTTTTTAGCTTGAAGAATAATTTGGTCAACTTTATTCAACTACTATGACTCCTTCTAGTCAGCATCTGCACTGCAATAGGGATGGTTTACCTTAAAATCGTTTTGTCCCACAGAGGCGCAAAAAGGAATTAGACTGAAAAGTCGCCGTTTATATGATGCTTAAGAGGGCGAAAACTTTGGCGTCGTCAACCATGTTTTGAATGATTGCGTATTCGTCTGGTTGATGCGCAACCTCTTCGGCAGTGCTCCAAACAACAGCGGGAATTCCTGCCTTTCGGAAGAAGGATGCGCAGGTGCCGCCGCCGATGCCGCCCACTGTTGCATCTAAGCCGCGGGCTGTTTTGATGGCTTTTTTGAGTAAAGTTACAACTTCAGCGTTGGAGTCTACAGCTGAAGGTGCCTGCTGGGCTTGCAGTGTTTCTATATGTATTGTGGCGCCGCTTTTTTGTTCAAATGTTTCTGCCTCTGCTTTAATGTCGGAGAGAACCTCGTTGATGCTGTAGTTGGGAAGGATGCGGCAGTCAAAGTACACTGTGTCCTCGCCTGGTATGATGTTTACGGCGTCAACGTTTTTGTCTTTGCGTGTCGGTTCAAAGGTGCTGGTTGGCACGTTAAAGTACTCGTCTTTTCTGTTGTATTTTTTATGTAGTAGCTCATCGAGCACTAAGGAAAACTGCATGCCTACACGGTGCGCGTTTAAGCCTCTGTCAGGGGTGCTGCCGTGAGTTTGTTTGCCCTTCGTGACCACTTTGAACCAGAGGATACTTTTCTCAGCGACCTCGATGAAGGTTCCGTCTGGTTCCCCGCTTTCAGGAACCACCACCAAGTCTCGTTGGTTAAACAAACCTTTGTTTATGAGGTGTTGTATGCCTAATGTGCTGCCGTGTTCTTCGTCTGCCACAAACGCCAACGCCACAGTTCTTTTAGGCGTCACATGTAGACGTTTGAGGGCGTGAACTGCGAAAATTGACGCTACAAGCGATTGCCCATTGTCTAGGCTGCCTCTGCCGTAAACTTTGCCTTCCTTGAGTTTTGGTTCGAAGGGTTTGGTGATTTTCCATTGGTCGTCCACTGCAGGTACAACATCTAGGTGAGTGACAATCCAAAGCTTTGGAGAATCCACTTTGCCTCTGTAATAGGCTACAAGGTTTGGTCTTTTACCTGAAGGTACACGGGGGTCTTCTGCGTCGTATTGGTCAACTTCAGTGAAGTATAAATCTTGAAGGATGCTTTTTAGGAGAGTTGCTTTTTTGCCTTCGCCCTCGCCGCCGTTTTCCGGTCCAACAGCAGGAATACTAATGAGCTTCATGAGGGCGTCGACCATTTGAGGACGGAATGCTTCTATCTGGTTTGAGAGTTCTTGAAACTGCACAAAGCTACCTCTAAAAACTAGCATTTGTTTGGTTAACGTTTTATCGTTTTTTAAAGTTTAGAAGGTTTTAGGCGGCGGGGTTTTCTTTTAACGCTTGCAACGCTCTAAGGCGTTTGATTATGTTGGGGTGTGTAGAGAAAAGTTCAGCAAGGCGGTCTACAGAAGTTAATTTTTTAGCCAAGATTTCATCGACCATTTTTTGCCCTGTAGCTGAAGCCTCGTAAATTTGAAGTTTCTCGGAGTCTTCAGAAGCGCGGTCTGGGTCAGCGATAAAAAGAGCTTTGAAGGCATTCAGATTCTGTGCTTCTTGCAACCTACGAGTTTTGCCTGCTCTTCCGGTCGCGTGGACTATTTTGGCTAGACCTGTGCTGAGTTTTGCTGCGCCGTCATCAACTATGGCGGCGCTGTGGCGGTCAGCGTAGTATTCACGTAGTCTGCTTATGTGCAGTGTAAACAACGTTAAAAACTGCGAGAAAATCATGAAGGCAATGCCAATTAGGGGATTACCGCCCTCGTTTCTACGTTGACCTCCAGTCATGCTTGAGAACAGCAAGGAGTAACCAATGTAGTAGAAGAGTGCGGGTAAAAACGACACAATCATCATGACTTGGACATCTCTGTGCTTTAGGTGTCCTAGCTCGTGGCCGATAACGGCTGCTACTTCGCCGTCGTTTAAGGTTTTAAGTAGTCCTTCGGTTACGGCAATTCTATTGCCTGAAATCGGTGAGCCGTAGGCGAAGGCATTAGGCAACGAAAGTTTGGAGAGCATAAGTTTGGGGGTGCGGATACCGCTTTTTTTGCTTAGGTCATCAACTACTTGGTGCAGATGTGGGTTTTCGGTTTGTTTTACTTCTTTTACGCGGTAAATCGCGTCAACAAGATAAGGCGAAAAAAGCCATTGTAAAACGTTGAAAGCCACCACTATTATTGCGATTGTTACTAAATCAATAACTCCTGCCAAAGTTAGGAGTACAGTGAAAACTAAGGTTGATAAACCGAAAATTACGGCTAACGTTGCAGCCATAGAAAGACGAAGTTTCCACAGGTTCACGCTGTACACGCCCCTCTATTTTCGTTTCGCTTGTTTTTAGGTGCTTAATAATATTTCTCTCAGCTTATTCTCAAATTTATTTCTATTTGCCTCTTTAAAGAGGCAGGCGAAGTATGAAGAGGGTTTGCTGGAGCTTTGGCGGTGGAGAGGAGATTGGAGAGAGAATGAAACCCTTGTAAACTCTTTTTAGCTGCTACCGCTTTTTGAGTTTAAAGTGCCAAAGCTCATTCAGCCCATCTCTTTGGATAGCCGCCGTGCCAAACGCACGTTGGAGAGGGTAATTCTCCTCGAGTCAAAAGTTTTTACGTCAAACTATTTAACTTTTTGCAGTAAAATTGGCAGTTTTTGATGATTATTAGCTTTAAAATCGGAGTTTGGTTGTTTAAGCTAACAGTTTAAGCAGCAAATTTGATTTAGTAAGGTGCAGGTGAAACGTGAAAGTTTATCTATAGAGTTAACACGCTATTTACGGGGTTA
>JBNVCD010000045.1:0-9484 GCA_050410875.1 Bathyarchaeia archaeon
AACGTAACCTCCCAAATCCGTCAAAACAGCGCCTCTTGCCGTCTACATATGAATAGATACTATAGGCAGAGCCTTGCTGCACACAACTAATAACTACCTCATAGGTACTTCAATTAGACTTATGAAGCGTGTTATACTCGTGACAGGTACCCCCAGCGTTGGAAAAACCACTGTATCCAAAAAACTTGCCTCTTGCCTCAACGCTGAATACCTGAACCTTACTGAACTAGCAGAAAAAGAACGTCTCGTCTCAAATAAAGACCAAAAAAGAGACACAAAAATAATTGACGAAGCCAAAATGCGTCGTAGACTCAAACAAATAATAACCCAGACAGCCTCCAACGACATAATAATCGATGGGCACTACGCTGCCGCCGTTACACCAGCCTCCCTTACCACATACGTCTTTGTGCTTAGGCGTAACCCAAAGCAGCTACGGGAGTTCATGCAGAAACGTGGTTTTAGCCAACGTAAACAAGACGAAAACATAGCTGCAGAAATACTTGACGTTTGCCTCGTAGAAGCCCTAAACACACAACCAAAAGAGTACATCTGCGAACTTGACGTCACTGGAAAAAACGCAGATGAAGTGGTAAACGAGATGCTTTTGATTCTTGAAGGCAAAAACAAAGGCAGCGTAGGCGTTGTTGACTGGCTTGGCAGCCTCGAGCGGGAAGGCAAGCTAGGTGAATACTTAAAAATCTGAAGGCAAACAGAAAAACGTGTAGAAGACGGCAGAGCAATTCTTTTGGAAACAGTTTTTATCTTCCCCCCCGTTAAGTAACGGTAAAGGTGAAAAATTGTGGAGTTGAAAGGTAGCCAAACCGAAAAAAACCTCCTAGCAGCGTTTGCAGGGGAATCTCAAGCGCGCAACCGCTACAGCTTCTTTGCCAGTGTCGCAAAAAAAGAGGGCTACGAGCAAATTTCAGCTATATTCCAAGAAACAGCAGACAACGAAAAGGAACACGCAAAACTTTTCTTCAAACAACTCAAAGGCGGCATGGTTGAAATAACAGCTGCATACCCCGCGGGAATAATATCTTCAACTCTAGATAACCTTCAAGAAGCCGCCGAAGGAGAAAAATCCGAGTGGAGCATGATTTACCCCAACTTCAGCGAAGTCGCCGAAAAAGAAGGTTTCCACGAGATAGCCAACATCTTCCGTCAAGTTGCCAAAGTCGAAGCCTACCACGAACGTAGATACCGCAAACTGTGGGAAAACGTAAAGCAAAACAAAGTGTTCAAAAAAGACGCTCCCATAAAATGGAAATGCCGCAACTGCGGTCACGTCCTTGAAGGCACCGAAGCCCCACTGGAATGCCCCGTCTGCCGTCACCCTCAAAGCTACTTTGAAGTCTGGACAGAAAACTACTAACTTCCCTTTTTTATCAAAACCTTTATTGTTTATTTAGTGCTTGTAAAGCAAAAACTTTTTGAAGAAACCCTCATGCATTAAACTCCTGCTGCAGGTGTACCCACGTGTACGCAGAATACGATTCGTGGCTACTCCGCATGTTTCTCAACTACCCATACCTACCCACTCCCCCCACAGTTGTTGAGTCAGCACTAACTCTCCTTGACCTCGACGAAACAGCAGTTTTTGCAGATCTAGGCAGCGGAGAAGGCAACGTAACCACCGCAGTAGCCGAAAAATTCAGCTGCTTTTGCGTGGGATTCGAACTTGACCCACGCTTGATAAAAGAAGCTAAACAGAAAATCAAAAAAGGAACCAGCAAACGCAAAATCGACTATGTACAAGCAGACCTCTTCACGGTGGATCTTTCCCGCTTTGACGCACTTTACGTTTACCCCTTTCCAACAATAGCCACGCAACTTTCAGAAAAAATAAGAGCTGAATGCAAAAAAACCGCTAAAATCGTCGCCTACGACTACCCCCTCGCGGGGTTCACACCCAAAAAGACCATAAATGTTAACCTTGGCATGCACACAAACAAAATTTACCTCTATAGCCTCGAAAATTGTTAAATGATGACACCGCATGAAAACTGTTCAGCAGGTTTATTCTTGCCACCAACAAAGCGGCGTTTTCTCTTCGCGCCATCGACATGTCAGAGCAGTGAATCTAAAGTTCTCTTTATGTAAGATAACGCAAAAAAAAAGAATTGATTATTAAGTAATAACCTCAAAAACTGTGTGTGGTTTTACATTGGTGGCGGGGGAGGAGGCGGAGGAAACGGCTGCATCTGGGGTATCTGTGGCTGCTGTTGCAGTGGCGGAGCGGTGTACATAATCAAGCCTCCAACTAGTTTGAGCACCGCAGCTATCAAAAACAAGTAGGCACCAACACCTAAACCCCACGTTACAGTAGTCACGCCGATTATTGGGAACACTTCGCTGCTGGTTCCCTGAATCGGGCTGCCTGCAATGGCGCGAAGCATGTTTTCAACAGAGGCAGGTATTGCTTGCCCCGGGAATAGCCCTGACGCCAACGGCGCAAGTGCACCCAACTGGGACACAAACAATACGATAAGGATGAGCGGTAGCAGTGAGCTAACCGTTCCTATCATCAGTTTTTTGCCCAAGCTTTTGCCGCTTTTTACGCCTATTACGTCCAGCGCAAGAAGGATTACGCCTGCTCCGAATGCTATCGCAAAAGGCATTTGTGTAGTAAACAACGTCGTGTAGCCTGAGGTGGAGTCTGAGCTGCCTGCACCCATGAACATTTTTACGGTTATGCCGTTTATGCCGTCCATACTCATCAAGGTAACTCCGCCCTGTTGAGCTAACGCTCCAGTTTGCGAAACCGCAGTTACGGTGTACCACGGCAGAAACAGCGCAAAGAAGCTCAATACGATGGCAACTATGCCTAAAATCAAGCCGATGCTGCCACGACCCCTGAGGAATCGACCTACTAATAATCCGCCTTTTTGCACCATTCTTACTATGCACCAGCACTTCCACGCGCCTCGCGCAACAATGTAAATTACAAACAGCAAAAGGAAGTTAGCAACCAGTAAAGCCAAAATAAAGTACGTGCCGTCAACCGTGAACGTGGAGTTCAAGTACGCTTCAGGTTGAGCCCAGCGTACGCCGTCTTGGTTGAAAACTGGACCATATGGACCTGCCCTGCCTAAAGCAACTTCTTCTTCAGTTCCCCAATACCCCCAGCGCCCCGGAAAATTCAGCCAACCCTGGTTTTCCAGCATGACAAGATTGAGGTCGTTGGGCATTATCCTTTTTCCGTCGTTACCCACAACGTCGCTTTCAAGCCCCATTTTGCCCTGATAAGCACGGAAGTAGTTAGCATGAGAACCTTGAGCTACATACACCACAGGATGCTCATCCACTTTCTCCACATCGCTCCAAACAGCGTTTTGTCCTGCGCCATGCTGCGAAAGCAATAGTCGTGTTGGGTTGCCCGCGTTATCAAGAAACACCTGGATGACTTCTATGTCGCCCTGATGGTCGTTTAGGGGACCCTTGTTGTAAATGTAAAAGAGCCAGTATTGGATCACAGTTGAAGAAGCTGTCCGAACAACATGAACATACGCGTAGTAACCCAATGATGAGGCTCGGGCAGAATAATCTGCAGCAATTCGCTCATACGTGCCCAACTTGTTATCCAAAAACAAATTTGCTGAAGTGTACGTTCCTAACGTGTCTGCTCGAGGCGAAGAATCAACAATTGTGGACGAAACACCAAACGGGGCTCTTTGCCTGAGAACTGAACTTTCTATAATGTACTCAACTGACGTAGGGTAGAACTGCTCTCCAGCTGTGAATTGAAGAATAGGAGCATACGTTGATGCTAACTGCGCACTTGTTTGTGCACTTGCACTAAACAAAAACGCCGCCAGCAACACTAACAGAGCACAAAATGTTACAGCAAAAAAGGTTGAAACACGTTTGTTATGAACTAATTTGTTTATGCGGCATGCAGCCCAGCTCATACTTGCCTTTCTCCCCTTGCTTTCTTTATCAGCTGCATCTGCCTTTAAAGTTTTCTAACCACTAAAACGAGGTAAAAACTGTGCCGAAAAAGCCCATCTGCTGAAAGGAAACTTTATGAGAAAAACCCCAAAGACTATACACCTGAGCGTCGGCAAAATGCGTTTGAAATCACTGGACGAAAAATACTTAGTTAAAGCAAACATCAAAGAAGCTTCTGAACGCGTCCAAAAGGCGCTAGAACAAATTGGCTTAAAAAACGTGATCATAAAAAAACATGTTCCGCCACGCTACCTCCTTGTTGAATACACTCCAAGCTGGGTAGGCAAAGCGTTAGAAATAGAATTTTTGTTCAAAGAGAGTGAACTTGGCACGGAAATAGACGTTAAATGGCCCTACACGCGAGAACTACCAGCTAAAACTGAAACCCCTGAGGAATTCCGTAAATATCAGGAAGAAATGAAGAAAATAACAGACTCAATAATTTCCGATTTTAAAAAGAAAATAAACGCTGTAAAACTCTAAGTTACCCTAAAAAAGCATAAAGCAGGTCAAATGCGTGTTTCGTGAATTTAATCTTGTGGTGGAGATTGTATCTTATGTTTTGCGACGGAGAACGGGTTTGGCAGTGAAATGGACGGGGCGGGATTTGAACCCGCGGCCTCCACGATGCCAACGTGGCGATCATGCCAGGCTGATCTACCCGCCCAAAAGCTTGGGCTTCTGAAGCTTTATCGCGGCTTATACCTATAAGCGTTTCTTTGGTTGTTTCTGAAAAAGTGTTTACTCTACATTAAGTGTTGAGCTACATTAGCGTGAAATTTCCGATGATTACTCCAACAAGCGACAGAGCCACTCCGATTACAACAAAGATGAGTACGGCAATTATGCTTATGGCTAACGCTTTTAGCCAACCGCAATCAAAAAAATGCTTTATCAGGGCAAGCCACACAAAGAGTACAATGGCCGACGCGATTATTCCCTCAATGAAAAAGCCCAAAACAGAGCCTATTATCGTGCCCAAGAGGACTATCCAGATGGCATCGGTGAATTTTGCTTTATCTTTGCCCACCAAAAGTCTGCCCGCAACCCACAGAACAGGCGACAACACAACTAAGTTAATGATTACTTCCAGAAACAACGCATCTAAATTTATTGCCATCGGATAAGCACTTCAGATATTTACTGAACTATATTTTGTTTTTAACTTTTTCTTTTGAAGTGATAGTAGCAGTTGCTAAAAACGGAATTTATGTGTCCTAGTCGACTGTTGACTTTGGTCGAATTCCTTTGCTAACTGCTCCAAAAGTATGCGTTGCTCTCTTGTTATTTTCTGGGGGACAATAATTCCTGTGCGTAAAACAAGGTCGCCTCTTCCGTATCCACGGAACCTAGGCATACCTTTACCTTTGATTCTGATAACTTCGTTTGCTTGCGTGCCTGCCCTAATTTTAACGTCAATTGGTCCGTCAAGCGTAGGCACTTGAACTGTTGCCCCTAACACTGCCTGTGGATAGTTAAGCATTAACACGTAGTGCAAATCGTCGCCGTCGCGGACGAATAAGTCGTGAGGCAGAATGTGAACTAGAACGTAGAGGTCGCCGGCTTCGCCGTTGTTTGGGGCTGCTTCTCCTTCTCCTCTAAGTCTGAGCTGGTAACCCTCATCTATGCCCGGAGGAATTTTTATTGTAATTTTCCGTCTTTTCTTGACTATGCCTGAACCACGACAGTTCTTGCAGAATGTGTCAATAATTTTTCCTTTACCGTTACAATCTGGGCAAGGCGTCACCTGCACGAACATGCCAAAAGGGCTACGTCTCATGTTCTGAACTTGCCCCTGCCCGTTGCAGCGGCTGCACACTCTTGGCTGGGTTCCTGGCGCAGCTCCTGAACCCCCGCATGCGTCGCATTTCTCGCTTCGGGGCACTTCGATTTCTTTTTCTGCCCCTCTGGCGGCGTCTTCTAAGGTTATGTTAAGCTCGTAGAGCAAGTCTTGCCCGCGGTTGGAGCGTTGATTAAATGTTCGTCCTCCAAAACCCCCGCCGAAAAAGTGGCTGAATATGTCGCCAAAATCAAAGCCTAAATCTCGAAAGATAGTGTTGAAATCTGCGCCTCGGAAGATATCTTCCTCACTGTAGCGCTGGTCAAACCCTGCATGTCCAAGCATGTCGTACTGCTGCCGTTTTTGGTCGTCTGAAAGAACCGCGTAGGCTTCACTGATTTCTTTAAACTTTTCTTCCGCTTCAGGCGACTTGTTTCGGTCAGGGTGATACTGCATAGCCAGTTTTCGATAGCTATCTTTGATCTGCTCTTTAGTTGCGTCTCTGGGTACGCCGAGAATTTCGTAGTAATCTCGTTTTTCAGCCATAGAGATAACCGCTGGAACAGAAAAAAGTAGGGTGGAAGGTCAAAACTGTTTCGCTGTCTACTTCACCTTGTAGTCGTTTGAGTCAACCACGTTCTCTCCACCGGGAGGCGGCGATTGTGGTCCTGCCTGCGATCCAGTTTGTGCCTGTTGCTGCTTTGCCTGCTCTGCTGCCTGCTGATAGATGAAGGTGCCTATTTCCTGAAGCACTTTAGTGAGGGCATCTGATTTTTCCTTAACTTTTGCCATGTCGTTACTTGCCAAGGCATCCTTGAGAGCGGTAATTGCCGTGTCGATTTTGCCTGTTTGGTCCGCCGTCAATTTTTCTGCAAGGTCCTTCTTGGTTTTCTCTGCTGTGTAAATGATGCTGTCTGCGTTGTTTCTGAGTTCTGCTTCTTCACGCTTCTTTTTGTCCTGCTCAGCAAACTGCTCTGCCTCTTTAATCATGCGTTCCTTATCTTCTTTAGATAGTTTTGTTGACGCGGTGATGCGAATTTTTGCCTCTTTATTGGTGCCTCTGTCTTTAGCTGTAACGTTGAGTATCCCATTGGCGTCTATGTCAAAGGTTACTTCAATTTGTGGTACGCCTCTTGGCGCTGGGGGTATGCCTTCCAAATTAAACATCCCTAAGGAAACGTTGTCAGCAGCCATCTGCCGTTCACCTTGAAGCACATGAATGGTCACCGTTGTCTGGAAATCGGCGGCAGTTGTGAAAATCTGCGTTCGCTTCGTGGGTATGGTCGTGTTCTTTTCTATCACCTTGGTGAATATTCCACCTAAAGTTTCCACACCAAGCGAAAGCGGCGTAACATCCAGCAAAAGCAAATCTCGAACTTCACCTGTGATAACCGCTGCCTGTATAGCGGCTCCTATGGCAACGCACTCCATGGGGTCTAATCCGCGTTCAGGCGCTTTACCTAAAAGTTGCTCTACGAACCTCTGCACCAGAGGCATCCTGGTCATGCCGCCCATCAGAATTACCTTGTCTATGGCGGCAGGCGTTAGTTTTGCATCTTCAAGCGCTTTCAGTATTGTCCTCTCTGTTTTTTGCACAACAGGCTGAGCCAGCGCCTCTAGCTTAGCTCGGGTCAACGTCAAATGCAGATGTTTAGGACCTGAAGCGTCTGATGTGATGAAGGGCAAATCAATGTCGGTCGTCATAAGGGTTGAAAGTTCAATCTTGGCTTTCTCCGCTGCCTCTTTTAGCCGCGCCATCGCCATTTTGTCGCCTGACAAGTCTATCCCTGTTTGGCGCTTGAATTCTTCTTGGATGTAGTCCATCACTGCTTTGTCCACGTCGGTTCCGCCCATTTGTGTGTCGCCGCTTGTGGACAGCACTTGGAAGACGCCTTTACCGAAATCCATCACTGTTACATCATGGGTGCCGCCGCCGAAGCTGAAAACTAGAATTTTCATTTCCTTCTCTAGTTTGTCAATGCCATAGGCTAAGCACGCTGCCGTCGGCTCATTGATTATGCGCATGACTTCAAAGCCTGCGATTTCGCCTGCGTCTTTTGTGGCTTGACGTTGATTGTCATCAAAGTGTGCGGGCACAGTTATGACGGCTTTACGCACCGGCGCGCCAAGATAGGTCTCTGCGTCTTTTTTGATTTTCTGCAGTATAAACGCGCTAATCTGCTGAGGGCTGTACTCCTTGCCAAACACGTTGACTTTGTAGTTGGTGCCCATTTTCCGCTTTATTTCAAATATTGTCCCTTCAGGATTCGCCGTAGCTTGCCGCTTGGCTGGCTCACCTACGAGAAGCTGTCCGTCTTTGGTGAAAGCAACGACCGACGGGAACATTTTACCTGCCATCGTTGGTCCTTCAGCGCTGGGTATCACTGTGGCACGTCCACCTTCAAATATGGCAGCTGCACTGTTGGTTGTTCCTAGGTCTATTCCTAACACTTTTTCTCCAGTTTGGACATTACTCATTCTTTATTTTCCTCCTTAGATTGTGACTTCAAAGCTGGTTTAACTGAGACCTTGGCTATGCAAGGTCTTATCACTTTATCTTTCAGAATGTAGCCTTTCCTGACTTCCTCAAGCACAACACAGCCGTCTATGTCTTCGCGTTCTACAGTGGCGACTGCGTTGTGTTTGGCGGGGTCAAAAGGCTTACCTTCACTTTCTATTGGAGAGACACCTTCTTGCTCAAGAACTTTTCGCAAGCGTTTCAGTGTCATCTGCACTCCTTCAATGAGCGTTTCTACCGAGTTTGTCGACTGAGCGTTTTTAATGGCTAACTCCAACTCGTCAACTACGTCAAGCAGTTGGATTATGAGACGTTCATTGCTATATTGACGGGCTTGCTGTATTTCCCGGTCACATCGCCTTCTAAGATTTTCAAGATCCGCCTGCACATATTTTAAGCGTGTGAGATACTCTTCGCTACGTTTTTTCTCCGCTTCCAACTGTTCTTCGATGGATTTTTGGCGCTGCTCTTCTTTTACGTCTGCCTCTTTCACAGGCGACTCTCCATTTGAACTCAAATTTTTTCCCTCAGTGAACAAACTTATAATTTTTCCTTTTGAAAAACGTTTTTTCTCAAAATAACAAAACACCATGAAACAATCATTAAACCCTTATGAAATAAAAAGGGAAAATTGATGATGCAGTGACCCATTTTTACATTGGCTGCGTTGACGTAGCCCGTGAAGAGGGTTGAAGCTGGAAAAACCCGATGGCAGCCAACAGCACAGCAATCCACACTAAAAATATTCCGACGACTATTATCGTTAGCACGCTTCCTATTAGCAGTACCGTACCTGCCGTTCCAAACATGCCCACGCCAGATTTATCTTTCAGAGTGTTTAATGACTTCCTATAAAGGACGGCGACAACCACAACAAAAACAAAAAGGATAACCAAAGCTAAAAGAGCTATTGCAACAAACGACCCTACTGTACTCAAGTCCACATTGGCGGTTACGTCTGAAAAGTCAAGCTGTGGAATGCTAGTCCAATCGCCGTTCCAGTTCGGCATCAGATCAGCGAGTAAACCGAAGGCGGCGTAAACTATAACGGCAACAGAAGTGACACTCCCCACTATAGCTGCTATAGACCCATAAAGTGCATTATTGAATATGCTTGCCTCTTGGTAATAGTCAGCTAAACCTTTCATGCCTAAAAGCAGCAATATCAAGCCGACGAGACCAAGCAACCCAAAGGTGTAACCGCTTATGTAGGGTAGAACGCTTATGAACATCAG
>JBNVCD010000046.1:0-9211 GCA_050410875.1 Bathyarchaeia archaeon
TATGTCTTCTCGCATTTCGGGCGTGGCTTCAAGGAAGTCTCTTACGGCGTGCTCGATGTCTCGTGACTGTGTGACGTATCTTCCAACTATGATTATGTCTGCGCCTTTTGCTAAGGCTTCTTTTGCGGTTTCTGGGACGATGCCGCCTGCAACTGCTATCAGGAACTTTTTGTCGCTGAAAGCTTCGCGGATAAGCTTTATCCTTTCAAGTCCGCTGGTTCTGCCTGTCTCTTGGTCTATGCCCCGGTGGAGTATGACGACGTCTGGGAAGTTTTTGAGTGCTTTGAGTTTTCCAAGAACATCCTCTACGTTGAGCATGTCTATTATGGCGTATATGCCTAACCGTTTTGCCTCGTGGACAAACGCGTCTAAGGTTTCTGGCGGTGCAAGGCCAGCGGCAACCACAGCGTCTGCGGTGTCTTCGTAGGCTATGTCTACCTCAACTTTTCCCACGTCTAAGGTTTTGAGGTCTGCCACCATGAATGCGTCTTTTGCGGTTTGCCGTAGATCGTTTATTACTCTGGTGCCGTACCGTTTAATCAGAGGTGTACCCACCTCAATGATTATTCTGTCGCTGCCTGGGATCTGCGCGAGGACTTTCTTGGAGTTTTCTAGCGAAGGCGCATCAAGTGAAATCTGCAGGTATGGAGGTCTCCATAAACGTGGAACTTTGAAGCCCATGATGGGGTGTTTTGCGCGGTCTTTGTCGTAGTTAATTTTCTCTAAGGAGGGGTACTTCTTTAATGCGCGTTGGATAGCCAGTTTTGTTGCGCCGTAGTTATACTGGTAGATTCTGCGGAAGTCCGAGGCTTGGGGGTGAATGAACACGCTGCACACTATAACCCAATCGTCTACTTTGTCTTCAGGTATGATTCCCTCTTCCACGGCGTCTGCCACGGCTTTTGCAACTGCTGCCTGCGCTGGACCGAAGATTTTTCCTGTGTCCTCCATGTTTTTAACGGTGACTTTGGGTACTAGGAGCGTGTGGGGTTTAGGTGGCAAGTTGGGGCGTATAACTGCCAGCAGCGGCGTGTGTCCTGCGGATAGACTGGTCATTCCGTGGGCAAATGCCAACCCAACAGGACCGTTTTTGTCGCCTATCATGAGGTCTATGTGCGCCACTTCGTTTCCTTCTCCGACGAGTGCTTCGCCTATTAGGTAGGTGCTTCCGCATTCTGTGCTCTCTGTTTCTACTGTAGTTGTCGGTATTCTGTCTAGAATTTCTTTGAAGTCGACATTAAACTCCTTCATCCACGTGTAAAGGGTGTCTCTGTGTATGTTAAGAGCCTTGGCTGTTGCTACAATTGTCGGTTTACCTTTAGAACTTGATTCTTTTTTAGCGGCTTCTATCAGCATTTTTACTAGTTCTTCTCGCGTTTCAGGTTTTTTAGCGTCAATACCCGACATTTATTGGTTTCTCCGTGATGGATGGGATGCATACCTTGTATATAAAAGTGTCGGGTAACTGGCTATTTGTTGATGATGCGTCTGTTGTTTTGTCGGATATGCAGCTTCTGTTTGCTTTTTCGTTGTCTTTTTCTGCGTTTTCAACCGGTAAACTCTATATACAGTGATGAGGTTTAAAACTGGACGTTTACAGTGGGAGTGTTGCGTTTGTCGCGAATCGAGTGGATTTGCCTGTTTGCCATCCTTGTAGGTGTGCTGTTCTTTTTAGTTGGCGCCAACTTTTACAACAGCGTCGTTGGTTGGACTGGCGTTTTACTTTTTGTCGGCGGGGTTGTTGTTTGGTTTATAATTTATGTTTACTGCGCCTTGTTTAAGCGGAGGCCACCGTAGTCTTATAGGGCGTAGAGCTTTCGGTATTTTTCTTCTAGGTACTGCAGATAAGGCTCCACAGTTGGTTTTTTGCCTGTCGCTTTTTCCAGCAGCTCCGCCGGGTCGTAGAGGTTTCCGTGGTTATAGATGTTGCGTGTGAGCCATGCACGTACGCTTTCAAGGTTGCCTTTTGCGAGTTCTTCTCTCCACAACGGGTTTTCCTGCTGAATTTTATTAATGATCTGTCCACTGTAGATGTTGCCTAGTGCGTAGGTGGGGAAGTAACCGTACAAACCGCTTGCCCAATGTGTGTCTTGCATTACTCCCTCTGAGTCGTTTTCGATTTTGACGCCCAGCGTTTGCTCGTATTTTTGGTTCCAAACTGTTGGTAGCTCAGCTACGGTGAGTTTATCTGCGAATAGTTCTTTTTCGATTTGAAAACGGATTATCACGTGCAGGTTGTAGGTAACCTCGTCGGCTTCGATGCGTATTTTAGAGGGGGCAACCACGTTTATGGCTCGAATAAATTCATCCAACTCTACCTGTGTATCCTCGATTTTAGGCATGACGCTGACCCAGAATTCTTTTGAGCGGCCAATTATGTTCTCGTATAGCCGAGACTGTGATTCGTGAAATCCTAAACTGCATGGCGCGCCTACCGGCTGGTATTTCCATTCCTGCGGTAACCCCTGCTCGTAGAGTGCATGCCCCGCCTCATGTAGGACGCTGAAGACACTGCTTGTCCATTTATCCACGTGATAATGGGTGGTTATGCGCACGTCATCGTAGTAGCCTGTGCTGAAGGGGTGCTCTGTTTCGTCTATCCTTCCCCCCGCGTTGGGCGAAGAGACGTCGTATCCAAGCGTTTCCGCTAGCAAGTTGGCGATGACGCGTTGTTTTTCCAGAGGCACTTTTCGGCTAAGAATACGTGTGTCCGGTTGAGTTGCTGCTTCGATTTTACGCAGCAGCTTTTCAAGTCCACTTTGGAGGCTGTTAAAAATTTTTGCTATGTCTTCTGCAACCATTTTCGGCTCGTAAATATCCAGTAACGCGTCATATGGCGTTTTGGTCTGTTTAGCTTCCATGAGGATTGCCGCCGCCTGCTTATTTAGAGCAACCAGCTTTTCTAACTCGGGCTTAAACAGGTTGAAGTTTTGAGTGGCTTTGGCTTTTTTCCAAGTGTTCACCGCTATGGCTTGCTGCTTAGCGATTTCGGCTACGAGTTTAGTTGGCAGCTTTGTTTGTTCGTCATAGTTTTTCTTGATAAGTTGCACATTTCGCTTTTCCACTTCGCTTAGCGTTTCGTAATCGGGGTGTTTGAGGACAACTTTGAGGAGTTCACCGATAACTGGGGCGGTGCTCATCCTGTGGTGGATGCTGCTGAGCAGCGCAAGTTGTTCACTGCGCAAGCCAACTCCTTTAGGCGGCATCATGGTCTCCATGTCCCAGTGGAGGATGCCTTCGGCTGAACTCAGAACTATCAAGTGTTTATTTTTGGTTATCAGCTTCTTGTAAGAAGAACGTACGTCTGTTGACATGACGCTTCCCTTGCCTTTTGTGTAGCTGAGTTTTATTTATGGCTTGCCGCCGCCCTATTTTGTTCCTCCTTTCAAATTTTAGGCAGCAAACTTCATGAAGGCATAAAGGCGCACTTCTAAACTTTGCTTTGTTGTTTGTTTATGTCCCTGCGTTGCAATATGTTTAATTGATGCAGAATGCTTCTGCTTTTTTATGCATGAATGGGCATTAGCCGAGGCGGTTGTTACCACTGCCGTGCAGATTGCTGAAAAGGAAGGCTTAAAGCAAGTAACGGAAGTTACAGTCAAAATTGGCGAGCTGCAGGATGTGGAGCGGCCGATTTTCCGTTTTGCTTTGGCGCAGCTTAAACCCGCCAGCTTTAAATTAGCCAAGTTTCGGCTGCTGAAGTCTAAAGCTAAACTCAAATGCCGCGTGTGCGGTAACATATGGTTTTTTAAAAAAGCCAAGTTGAATAAGGACGCCGTTGAAGCTATCCATTTTGTTCCCGAAGTTGCACACACTTACATTAAATGTTCCAAGTGTGGTAGTCCTGATTTTGAAATTCTGGAAGGCCGCGGCGTCTGGCTTGAAAGCATTAAAGGGGCAAAGTAATGCATGGTTGACCCCCGTGTGAATGTGATAGCGCAAAGGCTGCGGCGTATAAACAGAATAATCGCCGTTTCAAGCGGTAAAGGCGGCGTCGGCAAAAGTATGGTTGCCACAACGTTGGCGTTGTCGCTGGTTAAGCGGGGCTGTAGGGTTGGACTTTTTGACTTAGACTTCACTAGTCCCTCTACGCATATAATTTTGGGCGTTGAAGGTGTGCAGCCTAAAGAGGAGAAAGGACTGGTTCCGCCGCTGGTTCACGGATTAGAGTACATGTCGCTGGTTTACTATTCGGGAAATCAGGCGGCGCCGCTGCGGGGCGCTGACACATCCAACGCGTTGATTGAGTTACTTGCCGTCACATTGTGGAGTGAGCTAGATTACCTTGTGATTGATATGCCGCCTGGCATTGGAGACGCCGTGCTTGATTTGCTTTTGCTGGTTCCACGTGTCGAGTTTCTGATTGTGACAACTTCGTCGCTTTTAGCCTTTGAAACCGTCAAGAAACTGAGTGGTCTACTGCGAGAGTTGAACGTGCCCATTTTAGGTGTGGTGGAAAACATGAAGATGACTGATTCAGCGGCGATAAAGAGGCAAACAGAAGCGTTAGGTTTACGTTTTCTAATGGGGATCCCTTATGACCCTAACGTTGAAGCGGCAATTGGTGATGCAGAAAAGCTTCTTGCGACTTCTTTTGCTCAAAAAGTCACGCTGGTAGCGCAAACAGTATAACCGTCTTTTTTAATGTTACATTTCAAGTGCACTTCATGTTTCACGTTAAAGCAGTCATCTTGGATTACATCGGCACTTTGGTTGCTCCCCGCAACTACAATTTTGAAGCTTCTGTGCTGAAACTTTACCGCGCCCTGCGCAGTTTTGGCTTTGAAGTTGCACAGCATGATTTTCTGAGCGCATACTCTAAAGCCCACGAAAAGTACCGTTTAGTACGGTATGGTGAACTCCGCGAAGTAACCAACGCGGTTTGGGTTTCAGAGGCGCTCTGCAGTTTGGGATACACGGTCAACAGGGATGATCCGCGTATGCAGAAAGCTCTTGGCGTGTTCTTTCAAGATTTTGTTGATTCCCTCGTTTTAAGGTCCTGTGCGGAGAAGCTGCTTAGGTGTATTTCTGAAAAATTCAAGGTTGGTTTGATTTCCAACTTCACGTATGCGCCTGTAGTTCATGCTAGCTTGCAGCAGTTGGGCATCCGATCCTACTTTGACGTGGTTGTTGTCTCAGAAGAGCATGGTTGGCGAAAGCCCTGCAAAAAAATTTTTCAAGACGCTCTGGCCAAATTAGAAGTGAAGCCAGACGAAGCTCTTTACGTCGGCGACAGCCCCGTAGAGGACATTAAAGGTGCTGCTGAGGCAGGCTTAAAAACCGTGTTTGTGTCCTCGCAGTTCTATTCTTTGCAGGACCTAGAAAAGAGCGGCCAAAAAGCCGACGTTGCCGTGGCTAATTTAGAAGAACTTTACTCGCAGTTGGCTAGGCTTGCAGGTGTTGTTCTCTGATTTTTGTGATGTGTACTTTAATTCTTTGGCAATCACAACAGATTAAAGATTGGACTGATAACTTCGTAGGGCGTGATGCCGTTACGGTTGAACTGCTGGCGCTGGAGGTGTTGACGCATGGATGACTTAGAGGGTCTTTTGAAGGGGCAAAAAATAGCCTACTTTTCTATGGAAGTTGGTCTAGTAAATGAGATTCCAACATACGCGGGCGGCTTGGGCATTCTTGCAGGCGACACCATACGCTCCAGCGCTGATTTGCGTGTTCCTCTAGTCGCGGTTACGTTGGTCAGCAAAAAAGGTTTTTTTAGACAGGAACTGACGCTGAAGGGAGAACAAATCGAGCACGCCCAAGACTGGGACCCCTCAAAGTACATGCAGCTGCTTCCACGTGAAGTCTCAGTGCACATTCAGGGGCGCGAGGTCAAGGTTAAAGCGTGGCTCTACAAGCTGAAAAGTGTAACCGGCGGCGTTGTGCCCGTAATTTTTCTTGACACCGACGTTGAAGCGAACACTCCTGAGGACCGCGAAATCACGTTTTACCTTTACGGTGGAGACCAAAAATACCGCGTAAAGCAAGAAGTGGTTTTAGGAATAGGCGGCGTCAGGATGCTTGATGCCTTAGGCTTCAAAATTCGAAAATATCACATTAACGAAGGACACGCTAGTTTTCTTGCCTTGGAGCTTTTACACAAATACGCCATGGACGCTGAAAAAGTGCGGGAACTTTGCGTTTTTACCACGCACACTCCTGTCGAGTCCGGCCACGACAAATTTAGCTACGACTTAGTTCGGGAGGTTCTTGACGGCGCCACCGACATGAACGCTCTGAAAAGGTTCGGTGGAGCAGACCACCTGAACATGACGCTGCTGGCGTTAAACCTAAGTAACTACGTCAACGGCGTTGCAAAACGGCACCGCGAAGTCTCCAAACGCATGTTTGCCGGCTACGAGATCCACGCCATAACAAACGGTATCCACTCTTACACTTGGACCGGGGAGAGCTACAGGAAACTCTACGACAAATACTTGCCTGGATGGGCAAACGAGCCTGAACTGCTCGCCCGAGTGGCAGACGGCATCCCCAACGAGGAAATCTGGCAGGCGCATAGAGAACAGAAAATTCGCCTCATCGACTACGTTAACGAGTTGACAAGGGCAGGTTTAAGCTATGACGTTTTCACATTGGGTTTTGCTCGGCGGGCAACTGAGTACAAGCGTGCACGGTTACTTTTTTCGGATATTGAACGTTTAAAAAAGATCAACCGGAAAGGCAAGTTCCAACTTATTTTTGCGGGCAAAGCTCACCCCCGTGATGTGCAGGGCAAAAGACTAATCCAAGACCTGTTTAGCTACGCAAACCAGTTGAAGCCTGACGTAAAAATGGTCTATTTAGAGAACTATGACATGGCGATGGCGACTAAACTGGTCAGCGGCGTGGATGTTTGGCTCAACACGCCACTCAAACCGCTCGAGGCTTCAGGCACCAGCGGCATGAAAGCCGCCCACAACGGCGTACTAAACTTTAGTGTACTCGACGGCTGGTGGCTTGAAGGCTGGATAGAAGGCGTCACAGGCTGGTCTATTGGGCCTCTGCCTGAAGAAGGACTAGACAGTCAAGAGAGCTATCAGAAAGAGCTTGAAGACCTCTACAATAAGCTTGAGTACGTCATCATTCCCATGTTCTACAATAGACGCGACGACTGGGTGAGGATGATGAAGAAATCCATTGGAAAAGTCGCCTATTACTTCAACAGCCACCGCATGATGCGACGGTACGTAACTGAAGCATACCTCTGAAAATCCGCGGTTGAGGCGCGTTTGTGTTCTAAAAGTTTTGGTTGGTGCTCCGGCCGGGATTCGGACCCGGGTCTTCGGCTCGAAAGGCCGGAATACTTGACCGGACTATACTACCGGAGCGCATTTTTTGTGAAGCATCATGCAGAATGATTTTTCCCTCGAATAAACCTTCCCCTTCGTTTAGGGGTGCAGTGTTCATGTGGTTTCCTTTTTTTCTTTGAAGAGGAAGTCTGTTATCTGCTCGAGTAGTTTGGTTGTGGTTTGTGTTTTTTCTTCGAGTGCCGCTACTCTTTTTTCTATGTCGTTGGAGATGATTTTTCCTTCGATGCGGTTGGCTGAGCGGAACATGAGGAGTATTTTGAATACGTCGGTGACTGCTTTTTCCTGCTCCTGCGGAGTTGCAGGTTTGATTCCTGCGCAGGTGGACAGCAAGTCGATGTAGTGCTCTTTGATTTTGAGTTCCTCTTTCACTGAGGGATCTGTTGGGAAAGCTACTGCTAAAGGGTTTTTCTTGCTTAGTTCTGCGGCTGTGGGGAACCGAATGGTTATGTCTCCTCTGATCCACGAGGAAACGAACTCGGTGACAAAGCGTCTAATGTCTGCTTGCGTAAACAGGGCTGCTGTTTTGTCGGTGTTTTCTTCTTTTTTCTTTCGTATCCTCACTTTGATGACTTTTTTGTCGTCGCCATTTTCTTTTGTGTTTTTTTCCATCTTGCCGCGTTCTCCGGGTGCTTTCTCAACCACTACAGTTTTCCCTGTTTGCCTGAAATTAAACGTTTCCGCCTGTTGGGTTTTTGTGTTCAGTAAGAAATTTTTGCGGTGGAGGGGATGTTGCCGAGAACTTTGCTGGTGGCTTTTTCTACGCGTTGCCGGTTTTTTTCGTCAGTGTAAACCCGCAGTATGTTGATGAAGCCTTTGAGTGTTTCAAATATTTTTGAGATTTCGCTGAGTCGGTACAGTGCTTTTTTGCCTGTTTGGGTTTTGCTGAAAACTGGAATCTCCATGTTCTCCATGAGGGCTGAGTGGTGGTAGGGAACTGAGGTCACGGTGGGGACGTCGATAATTACGGTTTCAGCTGTGACGCCTGCTTCTTGCGCTATTTCTGCTTGGATCTGCTGGCGGTAGGCGTCGCGGCTGAAGATGTTGGAGATCATGGTGTCTTTTTCGTAGAATGTCCGTTCGTAAGCGCATTTGAGCATACGGCGGTGCTCTAAGTCTTCAATTATGGGCTTGGATTTTCCGCATTTTTTTGCGGCTGCCCAAATCGTGTAGTCGTCCATGGCTAAGTATTCTTCAGGAGTTTTAAACGCGGTTAAACCTAATTCTTCGTTTGCTTTCTCCATGGCTTTTGCCAGCATAATCTGGGCTGCTCTGCCTACGCGGTGGAAGTAGATGCTTTTGAACGATTCGACGCGGGCAATTATGAAAGATTCGAGGGCGGACAGGGCGCCCACTTCAACCGCCAAATTTTCGCCCCACACGTCTAAGGCATGTATGAGTCTGAACACGTCTATGAAACCGTATTCTGCGCCTGTGTGGTACGTGTCTCGGACGATGAAGTCCTGTTTGTCCACGTCTACGGCGCTGCTTATCACCTGGTCAAGAAAGGCTTTGCCGGGCTTTTGCAGTTTGCCCACGGCGAGTTTTGCGATTTCCTTGGCGTTGTAGCCCATTTTGCCAAGTTTGTCGGCCACTTCGCTTTTTTCCACTATCCAGCTGGTTATGTCTTCATGCGTTTTATCTAGGTTTCTTATCAGTAAATGCTCAAACACATGTGAGAACGGGCCATGCCCGACGTCGTGCAGTAACGCTGCGATCCGCGCTACCTCTGCCTCTTGGTCGGTTGCCAACCGTGAGACGTTGGGGTTCTCTAAAACTTTGCCTGCAAGGTACATGACGCCTATGCTGTGCTCGAATCTTGTGTGGTTTGCTCCGGGGTAAACGTATTCGGAGCCCGCCAGCTGCCGTAGCCTGCGGAGTCGCTGCATGGGGTAGCTGTCGAT
>JBNVCD010000047.1:0-233 GCA_050410875.1 Bathyarchaeia archaeon
ACAAAAGCACGCAGAGGTCAAAAAAAGTTCTGTTTGAGTTTAACATGAACCTTTTTTAATAGACGGCTACATTGGCTAGTGGCGGAGACTTGGGATGGCGTATCTGCGAAAAGAGAACGAAACAGTTGAAATGGATTACCCTTTGAGCAAGGTTTGGGAGGCTATCCAGAAAGCAATCCACGACCTAAAATGGACTGTAGAAGAAATAAAAGAGACAGAACACCAGCTGAAAG
>JBNVCD010000047.1:243-6626 GCA_050410875.1 Bathyarchaeia archaeon
GCAAAAACCAAAAAAAGCTTCATGTCCTACAGTTCACTATTCCTAATTAATGCAGAAGCAATTAAAGAAAACGTCACCCGCGTCAAAATTTCGGCGGAAACGCCTGTTACAACCCTGACAGCTATAGCGGATTTTGGCAAAACAAAAGAAAGACTCAACATGTTTCTATCCGCGCTGTCAAATCAACTGTTACCTCGGTCAGAAGCAAACGAAGAAAAAGCGTAAACCTCAAAAAATTTGATTAAGCAAAAGGTGGAATGGCGGGGAAACTCAGCGCCTTCAAGCCCCGAAGAGGACGAGAAACCACCATGTGGGGGGAATGGCACGAATTAGTCGTGGCTTGCCAGACGCTGGTTCCGCCAAAGCACATACTTTCCATGCTTTCAGAGTCGGCACTACCATAATACACTTCAAAGCGATAAAATATTTTGTGCGTCACCCAAATTTGCGACAAAACATTACCGGCAGACACAGTTTATGATTTTTGAACAAGCTCTTGCCTGTCAAAACCTAAAAGATTGTCCGTTACCATGAGGAAAACGGGTCTTGACAAGAAGAATAAACAGTTATATCCCCTAAAATTTTAGGGGAAAAATCTAAATTTTTCAGTGACAACAACGTGACCATGAAAGTCTTTAAAGTTAATGAAACCAAAACTTTCCCCAACACACACAATGTGGACGCACGAAGAATTTTTCAAAGCCAAGACGCGGAAGTAATTCATATGTCGCTGACACCAGGGCAGACACTTAAACGGCACACGACACCAGTAGACGTTTTCTTTTACATACTTGAAGGGGAAGGCGTCGTGCAGATTGGTGAGGAAACCCAAAAAGTGGAAAAAGACACCTTAATTGACAGCCCAAAAGACATCCCACACCTACTCCACAACACAGGAGACGGCATATTTAGGTTCCTCGTCGTAAAATTACCTAAAACCGCAACTACTTAAAGCCCCAATATTAAACAGCCAAACCAGCCACAGTAAGCTTTAGAAGACTACGTAAAGATTGCTCAGTCAAGTTTGCTTCGCTTTTAAAGGAAACAAAAAGCGGTTACCAAACGCTGTGCCACAAGGAAAATACAGCAACACTGTATTTGGCTACTAAGTACCCGTAAAACTCATAACCCAACGCAACTTTAACGAACCAATTTGAGAAGTGAGATACACTCAAATAATACGCGAACAAAAAATGTTCCCCACTCAACACAACTATGAATAAAACGTTTGAAAGCACATGCAAAGTGGAAAGTAAATTTTGAATACGTCGCCGCCGAACATGTGGAAGAGCAGCAAAATCTTCAGAAAAAGAAAATAAGCTGTTTGATGTATCCCGATTGTATCCCGCCTAAAAATGGCCGAGGTGAGGTAGTCTGGCAGCCTAGAGGCCTGTGGAGCCTTTTGCCTGGGTTCAAATCCCAGCCTCGGCCCCTTTACAGTGCAAGGCTTAACAAATTTTCTAAGAGGCGCCACCTGCGCTGTTTGTCTTCAAATGGGATGAAAATGCTTAACTGCTTTGTCTACTTTATGTGTATATCCCACTGGATACATCCATGCCGACGGACCCGGCGGAAGAGGCAAGACCTACAAAGCTTGCCTTGCTTGTGATGCAGGGGTTTACCCAAACATGGGACACAGTGGGCGCGGGTTCAATTCCCACGCCAGAGAGAGCTTAGCATAGAGGAGCGCATTGCTCCGCTGTGAAGCTAAGTGTTAGGTTACGTGGGACACACCTACCCGCGAAAAGCCTGTAATTATTAAAAACGGGTGAAGCAAAACAGCGTAATATGAGAACCAAGAAACTACCCCCGTAAAACATAAATTCTCTCGCACTACCTTTAAGACTCTGACGGGAGGTAGCTCAGCCTGGCAGAGCTCTCGGGTCCGCTAGCCCGCCTAGCAGACGGAGAAGCTGTAGAGGTCTACCCATGGTGGGCTTCATTCTAGCCTGCACAGGCCACAGATACCGAGCTGTCGCAGGTTCAAATCCTGCTCTCCCGACCAAACCATTTATCTAGAGGGCTTTATGTTCTGAACAGAAAACAAGAAACAAGTTGGAGCTCAATGTCACCGTGGTTTCTGAGTTATGCAAAGAGAGTTTTTAACGTGAGTTTGATGTTACGCGTCTTAAATGTCAAGTTGCTGCAAGATTGGTTTCGTTTTTCTGCTGCACAGAGAGCAAGTTAGACAAAAAAATAGTTAAAACAAAATGGGGAAGAAAATTATACTGTTTGCACGTTGGTTTCGGTGCAATACACCGCCTGTGTAGTTGAGATTACAATGCGTATGGGTTGTCCAAGGTCGTATACCATTATGCGGTCGGGGATAACTAGGTAAAACATGATTGTCCAGCCAGATTTAAGCGTCAAGCCTTCTTCTGCCACTGTGAAATCGAAAGGCTCGTTTCCAACGGTTATAGTGTTGTTGCCGCTGTTAGTTAAAGTTCCCACGTACGTCAAGTCGCCGGGCAATGTTTGATTGATTTTGCAGTAAACTACAAAGTTCTCTGTGCTGTTCCAAGCACATTGAAGCCCCTTGACAGTGATTCGACTCAACACAACATCTGTGGGTCCAGTGTTCGTTACTGCTATGCCGCCTACACTGTAGCTGCTGTTGGTGTACCACACATGGCTAGTAGCAATAAAAAGGCTCTCTTTTTGCACTTGACTGGTCGTAACGTTCATGGCAAAAGCAGTGACGGTTAAAGACAGCAAAACTGCTGCTGTCAGAACAATCAAATTAGCTACGGGTGTACCTAAACCGCGCTTGTTTCTCAGAAAACGTCTCATGCTTTAGCCTCCCCAGTTAATTTCGCCGCTACTTCGGCGTTGTCAGGAAGAACTTGCAGTTTAACGTCTCCATCTTTGACTACGCGGAGATACGTTAAAGACTTACACTGGTAGATTACGGATGCGCCGTTTCGACCGTGGATATACTTCAGTAAACGGAGATATTGGTTTTCTGTGCCCTTCAAGACTATGGCTATATAAAAATAGGGTTCTGAAGAATCAATTTTTTTCTTATTCATATTGGTTCAATCCTTCAATCGATTCGTTGCTTTTCGCAACGCAAGCACTATATTAAATATTAATACTTAATAAACATTACTGATTCAGATCCAAGCTCCACAAACACAAAACAACAACGCTACCTACAAAGCAACGCTCTCAGCAGGTCTTTTTGTAAGCAAATTGTTTGATGTTCTGACAATCTGAGGGACGCCTACAAGATCCTGTATTATCAAAATTGCCCTAGCAACTATAGCGAACGCCCCAGCGGTTGTTGCAGGCACGCTCATCAGGCTGAAAACGCCAACTACGCCAAACTCTTGGATGCCTGCGCCTGCAGGCGTTATCGGCACAAACGCTAGCGCTGTGACAAGAGGATGAATAAGGAAGTAGCCCAGCCAAGGGATTTGCGTGATTCCAAAAGCCAAGCCCAAGAAGTACCATTCAAAACCTTTCAGCACCCAGCACATTAACGTTAAAACTGTGATTTCTGGGAGGGCTTTGCGGGTTTTTTTCGCGTTTTGAGCATACTCTTCAAGTTTGTCCACAAGACCACCAGTGAACCGCGCAATGAACCTGTGACCAGTTACCCGTTTAACTACGGCAATTACGCGTTGGGACCAGCTCATGGCAGCCATCAAAATTGCACCTGCAAGCATCAACCCGATGCCTAAACCTATGATTAAAAAGTCCGTTGTCTGCAAAGCCACCATGGAAACCTCGGTTAAAAACAGCAAGGCACCTACTCCGCCCACTACCTTAACTAAGAACTCTATGGATTGAATGCCTAAAATTGCAGACAGACTTACCGAGAAGGGCATATTTTGGTCTTTGAGGTAAACAGGCGTTAAAACATAACCAGATCGCCCAGGTGTAACGTCACTGGTGAGCATGCCTGCATAGTGTGCAAAAAGCGTTTTAACGAAGGATGTTTTTATGCCCTCCTTTGCGAGGACGCGGCGAAGCCTCACAGTAAAAAGCAAGTTTATCCCAAAGTACGCGGCAAACGCCGCAATTAAGTACTCCATTTTGATGTTGCGGAGTGCATCCCAAAGGGAGCCAAAACCTACGTACCACAGCAAGGCAGTAAACAGCACCAGTGTAAATGCAGCTTGTAACAGCAGCCGGGCAAGTTTTTTTGTTTTAGGTCTCACGCAGCTCAACTCAAGTCCGAATTGTTAAGGATTAAAATTGCAGGTGCATTAAATCTCTTGCGCTGAAGTTTCATTTACGGTTTTACGCTTTTTTTTATGAAAACTCCTAAAAGCAACATAAAGCAGAACTGTAATTATGCAGAAAAAGCAGGCAGCCTTGTTGGCGATATTGGGGGGCATAGCCGTGCTTAGCATAAAGCTGGTTGCCTTTTTTGTTTCTGACTCGGTTGCTTTGCTCTCCGACGCCCTTGAATCGTTAGTCAACATCGCCGCGTCGGGGTTGATGTTTTTTTCAGTGTGGCTTTCAGAAAAGCCCGCAGATGACAGCCACAACTATGGACACCAGAAAATTGAGGAAATATCTTGCATGCTAGAAGGCATATTGATAGTTGCTGCAGCCTTGCTTATTGTATACGCTGCGGCGGCACGGTTGGGCTCGGAAGTTTTACCTGTACAGTTAACTTTGGCAATTGGCATATCCATGGGAGCAACAGCGCTTAACGGTTTACTTTCATGGTTTCTTTTAAGCACCGCACGGAAAAATGGTTCAGCTGCATTGGAGGGAGATTCAAAACATCTTTTGTCGGATGTGGTTTCTTCAGCAGGCGTATGGGCTGGACTTTTTATTGTAGAATTAACAGGTTGGGGTGTGCTCGACGCAGTTTTAGCTTTCGTGGTTGCAGCGTTAATTGGCAAAATAGGGGTAAGTTTAGTCACAAAGTCCTGTCAGCGCTTGATGGATAAGTCTTGTAAGGAAGAAGAAGCCAAAATACGTGAGGTTCTGATGCGGCATAAATTTCGATTTATAGACTTCCACGATATGAAAACGAGGCGGCATGGAACCCAAGTGTTTGCTGAACTGCACCTTTCTGTCGATGGCGCCCTTAGCGTGAATGAAGCACACTCTTTGACTGACCACCTAGAGGATGAGCTAAAAAAAGAGATGCCAAACACCACTCTAACCATACATGTCGAGCCGAAAAATTCCTCTGAATCAAAATAAAATACACTGTGCAACAGGTCGCTGTATAGGTAACCTTTTATTTTGTTCAGCCTTAAGTTAACAAAGTAATAATTTCCTTATAAACTCAAATGGGAGAATTCCTTTAGATGTCTCGAGAGTTATCAGCTGAAGAGTTACGAAGAACCTGTGACCCCTCCACGTTAAAGTGTAAAACCACTAAAGAAGTCGCGCCTTTAGTTGAGATTATTGGGCAGGAAAGAGCTGTTCGCGCATTAAAGTTTGGCTTGGGCATAAAAGACCAAGGATTTAACATTTATGTTGCAGGCTTGCCGGGCACGGGCAGAACCACCGCGGTCACAAATTTTCTAGAACAAATTGCTAAATCTCAACCTACGCCACCAGATTGGTGTTACGTAAATAATTTCGCTGATGAATACACGCCTAAAGCGATTAAGCTCCCCGCGGGGAAAGCAAAAGAGTTCCAAAAAGACATGAAAAACTTCATTGAAGACGCAAAAAGGGGACTGCGGAAAGCTTTTGAAAGCGAAGACTACTCAAACCGAAAAGAAGAAGCCATAAAAAACGTGGAGATTCAGAGAAAGCAGCTGATTGACCAACTTAACGCTGAAGCCCAGAAAGAGGGCTTTGCCATCCAGAGCACCCAAATTGGCTTACTTTTCATACCTATTATTAAAGGTCGACCCGTCACTGAAGAGGAACTGTTGAAGTTACCGCCTAAAGTTCAAGCTGAAATTAATGAAAAACGGGTACACCTTGAGGGGCACTTGAGAGCGGCAATGCGGCAATTCATGGATTTAGACCGCAAAGCCCGAGAAGACATCGAGAAACTGAACCGAGACATCGCAATGTACGCCATCGGCAACTTAACAAGTGAGCTTATAGAGAAGTACAGAGGCTTTCCAGACGTAGCGGCTTACCTTAAAGATGTAGAAAACGATATACTCAGTAACCTATCGCAGTTCATCAAAATCGGCGAAAAAGAGCAAACGCCCTTGCTGCTGCCGTGGATTCGAGAACCCACGTTGAAGCGTTATGACGTAACAGTCATTGTAGACAACTCGGACTTGAAGGGCGCACCCGTCGTTATGGCGTCTAACCCTACTTACCAGAACCTGTTTGGCAGAATAGAAAAAGAGGTACAGTTTGGCGCTTTAATCACAGATTTTACTATGATTAGAGGCGGCTTTTTGCATAAGGCAAACGGCGGTTACCTTGTTGTTCCAGTGGAGGAGCTA
>JBNVCD010000047.1:6636-9096 GCA_050410875.1 Bathyarchaeia archaeon
GAAGAACGCTTTGGCTTTCTGAGCACCAAAACGTTAAAGCCGGAACCAATCCCCCTGAACACGAAAGTCATAATCATTGGCGACCCATATTTGTATCAGCAACTCTACGTGCTAGACAAAGAATTCAAAGAACTGTTCAAAGTTAAAGCCGACTTCGATACAACGATGCCGCGAAACGAAGAGAACATCAAGCAGTACGCAGCATTCGTGTGTACACTCTGCTATAAAGAAAAATTGAAACACCTCAACAGCGCAGGCCTCGCAAAACTCATCGAGTTCAGTTCACGGCTAGCTAGCGACCAAAACAAACTATCCACACGATTTGCCGAAGTAGCAGATATCGCCAGAGAAGCAAACTTTTACGCTAGCCAAGACGGCTCTGAATACATAACAGACGAGCACGTCAAGAAAGCCATCGAAGAAAAGATTTACCGCTCAAAGATGATACAAGAAAAAATTCAAGAAATGATAAAACGCAATTTTCTACTCATAGATACAGAATCAACTCAAATCGGTCAAGTAAATGGACTTTCAGTAGCAGGACTGGGCGACTACACCTTCGGTATGCCCTCAAGAGTAACAGCTTCTGTGGGGCTGGGCAGAGAAGGCGTAATAGACATAGAAAGGGAAGCAAAGTTGGGCGGTCCAATCCACACAAAAGGGGTTTTGATTCTCAGCGGCTACTTAAATGAGAAATACGCCAAAGACAAACCGTTAAGTCTAAGCGCCCGACTTGTGTTTGAGCAAAACTACGAAGGCGTAGAAGGGGACAGCGCAAGCAGTACTGAACTGTACGCGATTTTGTCAAATCTTGCAGGTTTACCAATTAAGCAGAGCATCGCCGTCACAGGTTCAGTTAACCAGAAAGGTGAAGTACAGGCCATAGGCGGAGTTAACGAGAAAATTGAGGGGTACTTTGAGATTTGTAAACTTAAGGGTCTCACAGGTAACCAAGGCGTCATGATACCAGAAAGCAACGTACAAAACCTGATGCTTAAAGAGGAACTCGTAGAAGCGGTAAAAGCAGGAAAATTCCACATTTACGCCGTGAAAAACATTGATGAAGGCATCGAAGTGCTAACTGGAGTTAAAGCAGGCACTAAAGGGAAAGATGGCGCATACGAAGAAAACACCGTTAACTACCTAGTTGACAAACGGTTCAGAGAAATGGCAAAAAAACTGGCTGAATATGCAACGCTTGGTGAGGAAAAAAAGAAAGACTGAAGAACTTCGACAAAATGCAACAGTCAGCAACCTTTGGCGAGACACTACTTTTTTGTCTTTTACTTTTAGTTTAGCGTATGTAAAGCAAGAGGGGAACTAGTGGAAAAGGTTAGAGAAAAGCGCTGGTAGCAGTGTTTATGAGGTCTATGAAAAAGGTTGGGTAAACGCCTACAATTACCACCAGTACTAACAGGATAACCATGGATAGCTGCATGAAGCGAGGAACTTCCAATTTTTTCTGTTTGCCAGCTTCGTCAGTTGACTGTATGTTTGAGGGGCCTAGAAAAACTTTGGAGATGAAGCGTAACGAGTAACCAAGTGAAAGCACCGTTGCTACCAGCATCAAAGCAGTTGGAATAATGTAGAAGCTGTCTGTTGAAATCATCTGGAAGGCGCCCATGAATATGAAGAACTCGCTTATGAAACAGGCAAACGGTGGTGCGCCGCCCAGGCTGAGGGCTGCAACTGCTGAAGCAGTGCCTGTTACAGGCATTTTTCCGGCTAGCCCTCCCATTTCCCGGATGTTTCGGATTGCAAGAGCACTCATGACGGCGCCTGCTGTTAAGAAGAACAAGCCTTTGCTGAGTCCATGAGTTACAATGTGCAGCACTGTGCCTGTTATTGCGGTTTGTATTGGGAAGAGGGAAACGCCGAAGAGTATGTATCCCATGTGGGAGATACTTGAGTAGGCAATTACGCGTTTTATGTCGGTATGTGAAAGGGCAATAAATGAGCCGAAGAAGGCGGAAACTACGCCGAAAAGAGCTAAGCCATGCAGGAAATTCGCTCCGAACGCTGTTGCTGCGACGGCTGGGAAAACCGTTTCCATGGATATGCGAACTATAGCATAGGCACCTGCGCTAGTGAGTACACCGCTGATGAGGGCAGACATTGGCGCTGGAGCTTCAGCGTAAGCGTCTGGAAGCCACATGTGAACGGGGAAAATTGCCATTTTCACTGCGAACCCCGCAGTTAAAGCCATTAGCACCCACTTAACGATGTCAGGATTCTGTGTCAACAGCAAGTTTGCAGCTGTAAACATGTCGATGCTGCCTGTTAGCATGTAAATGGCGCCTATGCCTAAAAGAACAAACACGGCGCCTGCGTGGGTGAAAACGAAAAATTTGAAGCTGGCTTTATAGGAATCCTTGTAGCCCCAGCCGCCTACAAGGAAAAACGCAGGGACAAGCATGAGCTCCCAGCAGAAGTAGAAGAACAGCAGATTTGAAGAGATAA
>JBNVCD010000048.1:0-8863 GCA_050410875.1 Bathyarchaeia archaeon
GCCTCTGCTGGAATCGAACGGTTTCAAACCTGACTTTGAAGCAATAAAGGCGAAGGATGCAAAAATGATGTATCTGAATTACCCCAACAACCCAACCAGCGCAACTGTGGACAAACAGTTCCTCAAAGAGGCAGTAGAGTTCGCTTTGGATAATAACATTATTCTGTGTTATGACAACGCCTACTCAGAAATCAGCTACGACGGCTACAGGGCACCCAGCATACTGGAAGTTGACGGCGCCATGGACGTCGCCATTGAGTTTGGCTCACTCTCAAAAACGTTCAACATGACAGGAGACCGAATCGCGTTTGCAGTTGGCAACAAACAACTCGTCGCGGGTTTAACGAAAATTAAATCACAAATTGACTCAGGGCCACCTGTGTACACACAGAAAGTCGCCGCTAAAGCCTTGGCAACCTACAAAAGCGAAGAGCCGCCTGAGTTCCTCAAGAAAAACAACCAGATACTTGCAGAGCGCCGAGACTTGCTTGTTGAATGCTTAAACGAGGCAGGGTTTCCCTGCGAAAAACCAAAGGCAACCTTTTACGTGTGGGTAAACTGCAAAGGCGACAGCATGAAGTTCGCGGCTAAACTGCTTGACGCCGGCGTAGCTGTGACGCCGGGTGTTGGCTTTGGAAAACACGGAGAAGGCTACGTGAGAATAACGTTCACTCAACCTAAAGAGCGGATAGCTGAAGCTGCTAAAAGAATTAAGGGGCTTTTAAGTAAAACAGAGAAATAAAAGGGAAACTGCCCTAGGCGTGGGCAGACAAACTTTTTTAAGCTTTAGGTTTGGCAAGCTTTTTGAGGATGGCAGCCTTGCCGATTTCGTAGGCTATTGAATAGTCAAACAGGCCCTGCGGCGCTTCGGTTGCCCGCTTGATCATTTCGGTTTCAATTTTTATTTTCAGCTTTCCAATCGCCAACGCGCCGATGCCAAAAACGCCTGCTGCAAGTTCTTTGCCGTCGTCATTGGAGCCTAAGCCTTCAACGCCTAAGGGTTTGATGGCGTTTATGTCAGCCACTATCTTGCATTTTGCCGCTGCCTTCAAGTCGCCTGCGCTTAACAGTTGCACGCCGCCTGCCCCCGCGGCAAGAATTATTTCCGCGTCCTTTACAGCTAAAGCGGTCTGCTCGGGTTTGGTGACTTCCACAACTTTAACGCGGGCAGCTCCAGCTTCTTTGTTGATTTTGTCTGCCACTGCCTGCCCTTTTGCCATGCTGCGCGAGGTTATGACGACGTTAGCTTTTTCCGAGGCGTAAATGCGCGCGGCAGTTTGACCCACAGGACCTGTACCTGCTAAGACAGCGACGTTTTTGCCTTCTAACGAGCCGAAGCCTTTTTCCAGCGAAAGCCCCAGCGTTTTTGCGACTGCACCTGCTGCTGTGGAGTAGGCGCCTCGGGGGTCAACTATGATGCTGTTTCCCCATGGAGCTGACGCCATGCATTTCTGAGTTGCCGCGACGACCTCGTTGACCATGTCAAAGTTGCTGCCGTTGATGAAAATTTTTGTGTGCTGTGCACCTACTGGTCCACGTGGAAAGAGCAGGTCGTAAACGATTTTTGGAGCGTCTTCTCCTGTGACGTTTTCGTATTTAAATATCATGGAGTCTGGGAAAGCGTCTATCGCAACAAGCATGTCAAATGGGCTGCAGTATTTGTCGGTGTCCAAAAAAACGAAGACTGTTTTGAAACTTGGTTGTTGTGCCATTTTAACTCAACCTTGAGTTAGGCTTGATGCGTTTGACGCATTTAAGAATTACCACGCTGCCACGGCGGGTTAAACACAAGTGTTTAATAATTGACGACGAAAGTGTACTTGTACTCTAAATGGGGTGTGTAGGGCTATGTCATTACCTGAAAACTTAGAGAGACTCTCAAATGCGTCTGGTATAGCTGGGAGAGAGGCAGAAGTTCGAGACCTTATGGCTGAACTGCTCAAACCATACGTTGACGAAGTTAAAGTGGATAAACTGGAGAATATAATAGCTATAAAGAAAGGTAAAAAGAGCCAGCCAAAAATCATGCTTGCAGCACACATGGACGAAGTTGGGTTAATGGTTAAACACATAACCAAAGAAGGCTTCATCAAATTCACCAAGATGGGAGGCATAGACGACCGCATTCTGTTAGCCCAAAAAGTGCACGTTTACACTGAAAAAGGCGCCTTGCCAGGCGTTATTGGCTCTAAGCCACCGCATATCCAGAAGGAAGAAGAACGGAAAAAAATCATGACATACGACGAATTATTCATTGATGTGGGCGCAGAGAACCGTGAGGACGCCCAGCAAATGGGCATCAAAATCGGCGACCCCGTAGGCTTTGACGGAAAATACACTAAACTTTGCAAAGACACAGTCATGGGAAAAGCATTTGACAATCGTGTAGGCTGCGCTGTAATGATTGAAACTTTAAAGCAACTTGAAAAAGCCGACTGCACCGTTTACGCTGTAGGGACAGTTCAAGAAGAAGTAGGGTTAAGAGGCGCAGCAACTGCCGCGTTTAGCATAGAACCAGATGTGGCGTTAGCTTTAGACGTGACTGTGGCAGGCGACATGCCAGGCGTAAGAGAATTTGACACCAGCGTTAAAATGGGTAAAGGCCCCGCGTTGACTGTTTCAGACGCAGGTTTAATTACCCATCCTACGGTTCTGCGTTGGCTAATTGACGCCGCCTCAGAAAGCAAAATTCCCTATCAACTTGAAACAGGTTTGATGGGAACCACAGACGCCGCGCGTATCTCTTTGACAAGGCAAGGAGTCCCCAGCGGCACCATATCTGTGCCAACTAGGTACATCCACAGCCCCATGGGCTTGATAAGCCTGAAGGATGCGGAAAACGCGGCGAAGTTGGCGGCGGCGACTATCAGGAAAATTTCAAAATAAATTTTTTGCCACCACCCAAAAAGGTATCAAACCAATGGATAAAGAGGACAAAACCGGCGTGAAATTCGAATTCTTAGAGCACACCGCCGACGTCTACATTGCAGCTTACGGCGTAACCATGGAAGAAGCATTGGGCAATGCGGCGCTTGCAATGTTTGAGGTTATGACGGACACAGCTAAAGTTAACCCTCTCCACAAAGAAGTAGTGGAGGTGGAAGCGGAAGACGAGTACGCCCTGTTGTACAGTTGGCTTGAAGCGCTGTTGGTAAAGTTTGAAGTTGAACAGATGCTTTTCTCTAAATTTGAGGTTCACAGTTTTAAAGAGGCAAAAGAGGGCTTCAAACTCAAAGCGTCTGTGTGGGGAGAAAAATTTAATCCTGAAAAGCACCCGCAGAAGGTGGGCGTCAAAGCAGTAACGTATCACCAGATGGAGATAATAAAAGAAAAAGGAAAAACGACGCTCATGTTTATCCTTGACATCTAGGCAAGATGAAGTTTCTTGAGTTCTGAAATAAAGTAGTCAACAACGGTTTCAGGTGGAATCTGCAAGCGGTCGCTAGTATGCACTATGATGGGGACATGCTTGGCCTTAAAGTAGCTGATGAGTGGGCTGGTTTCGCATTCATAAAGTTCAAGCCGTATTTTTATAACCTCAGGGTTATCATCAGACCGCTGGTAGAGTTCTCCGCCGCATTTGTCACAAACTCCATCGACTTTAGGTTTTAGAAACTGCAAGTTGTAGACGGCACCGCAGTTCCTGCAGATTCGGCGGCCTGAAACACGCTCAATTATGATCCAGTCGGGAACCACCAACTGTAAGATAACGTCGATGTTGGCGATGGTTTCCAGCGTCTGAGCTTGAGCAAGAGTTCGAGGGAAACCGTCCAAGATAAAACCGTAACCTTTAGGTATCTTAGCTATGTGCTGCTTCAAAATTTCTAGAGTTATTTCGTCTGGAACAAGCAAGCCAGCTTTAACATAGCTTTTAACGGTTTGCCCAAGAGAGGTGTCTTCCTTCATTATCTCCCTGAAAATGTCGCCCATTGAAATTACGTCGAGGTTCAACTTGTTTTTGAGCAGTGCGCTGTATGTGCCTTTTCCAGAGCCTGGAGCACCAAATATGATTGCGTTCACCAGTAGCCCCTTTCGTAAAGAGTATTAGATAAAAAGGAAAAAATCTAACTGTTAAAGGTTGTGTGCGTGTCGCTGCGCAATTAATTAAAAGAAACGTTTATTCTGTTTAACATAAACTTCTTTGGTAACTCAGCTTTACGCCATGTGACCTAGGATGCACACAAGACAGATTAATCGGAACCTTTTCGTTGTGGACCTGCAAACAGGCGGATTTGAGAACCTCATCGCCAGCTACGTCCTCAAAGGGGACAAAACCATAGTTGTTGAAACTGGACCTCCTTCGTCTGTGCTGAACCTGCTTGACGGCTTAAAGGAAATAGACGTGAGACCTGCAGATGTTGCGTATGTTGCTCTCACCCACGTGCACGTGGACCACGGCGGCGGCGCAGGCGCCTTGCTGAGAAGCTTGCCAAACGCCAAAGTCGTCGTTCACCCAAAAGGCGCACCGCACCTGCAGGATCCAGCGAAGCTTTGGGCTGCCAGCCGAGAGGTTCTCGGCGAAGTCGCGGAGATGTTTGGTGAACCTGAACCTATCTCTGAAGATAAACTTGTGATCGCCAAAGAAAACCTGACACTTGAGGTATCCGACGATGTGAAGTTGAAGGTGGTGGAGGCACCGGGGCACGCTTCGCATAACCTCTGTTATTACGAGCTGGAAAGCGGTGCGCTGTTTGCTGGAGATTCAGCGGGTGCGTATCTGCCCGAGTTCGACGCGGTTTTTCCCACAACACCGCCGCCGTTTCACGTTGACGCAGCTTTAACTACGTTGGATAAACTGGTCAGTTTGAACCCTGAAGTTTTATGTTATACCCATTTTGGCTCCGCTTTCAACGCCGTTGCGCGGTTGCAAGACTATAAATCACAAATTAAGCTGTGGATGTCTGTGGCCGACGAAGGGGTAAAGAAGAACCGAAGCTTAGAGGAAATAAAAGAGGCCATATTCAGCAGAGACCCAAGAATTCGCGGTGTAGTTGCTCAGGTAAAGCGGAACAGGGTGCACCAAAAAACGCTGCTGGAAAATAGCGTGCAAGGTTTCGTGGATTTTGCCCGGAAAAACTTGACTTAACTGGCCCTAAGCGTTTCAAAACTGTTTTATAGGGTTTTTGACCCTTTCATTGCTGGGTGTCAAGTTTGGGAGAAGATGAAGGTCGCCCTCCAACAATCAAAGTACCTCTGGAAAAAATTGACAGTTGCTCATGGAGGATTCCACGTTTCAGACAGGGCATGAACGTTTCAGGACTGGTTTTTGCTAATGAAGCGCTTCTCGAAAAAATGAAAACTGATCGGACGCTAGAGCAATGTTCAAACGTCACGTTTTTGCCGGGCATCTACAAAAACGCCATAACGTTGCCTGATGGACACGAGGGATATGGTTTCCCCATAGGCGGCGTGGCAGCCACCGACTACGACAACGGCGTAATCAGCCCAGGCGGCGTGGGCTACGACATAAACTGCGGCGTACGCTTGCTGGCTACTAATTTGTCTGAAAAAGATGTGCGCCCAAAACTTGCACAGTTGACAGGCGCAATTTTTACGAATGTTCCATCTGGACTTGGAAGCCGCAGAAAAGACTTCAGGATTTCTTCAAGTGACCAAGACAGGCTAGTTGTGGAGGGCGTTCACTGGCTTATCAATCAAGGCATGGGGTGGCCTGAGGATGCAGAGCATTGTGAAGAGAAGGGCTGCATGAAAAACGCTGATCCCGATAAGGTTTCTTCAACTGCTAAGAACCGTGGGCTCACACAAATTGGCACGTTGGGTTCAGGAAACCACTTTCTTGAAATACAGAAAGTGGACAAAATCTTCAACCCTGAAACTGCCAAAACGTTTGGCATAGAATTCGAGGGGCAAGTTACGGTTATGATCCACTGCGGCTCGCGGGGCTATGGACATCAAGTGTGCAGCGACTACCTGCGGGTGATGGAGCATGCAGTTCAAAAGTACAAGATTGCGTTGCCTGACAGGGAGCTGGCGTGTGCTCCTGGCCACAGCAATGAAGCAAAAGATTACTACCAAGCCATGGCATGCGCGGTTAACTACGCCTTCTGCAACCGGCAAGCCATTACGCATTGGGTGCGGCAAAGCTTCCAGGAAGTTTACAACCAAGACCCGGAAAAATTCGGTTTAAAACTTGTCTATGACGTGGCTCACAACATTGCAAAAATCGAAAACCACAACGTTGACGGCGCAAACAAAAAAGTTTGGGTTCACCGTAAAGGCGCCACCCGAGCGTTTCCGCCGGAGCACGCCGATGTGCCTCAGGACTACCGTTCAAAGGGGCAACCAGTGCTTATCCCAGGCAGCATGGGCACCAGTTCATGGGTACTCGTAGGCACCGCGAAAGCCATGGATTTAACATTTGGCTCCACAGCACACGGCGCGGGTCGTATGCTGAGTAGGGCAGCGGCGAAACGCAAGTACTGGGGTGGAGATGTCAAAGTGGGGCTTGAGAAGCGGGGCATAGTGGTTCGAGCTGCAAGCAACATGGTTTTGGCTGAAGAAGCTGACCCCGCCTACAAGAACGTCGATGTGGTAGCTGAGGTTAGTCATAACGCGGGAATCGCCACAAAAGTGGCGCGGTTGATTCCTCTGGCGGTTGTCAAAGGCTAATTTTTGGCGTTTGCACTCCTACTGTCTTGCTTGCTTGAAGTTGGATAAAGCTAAAAAGGTAAAAGCGAGAGAGATGGTCTCCAAAAAAGCGGGTAGTGAATGAAGAGATGTTCAACGCAAAGGAGTTTATAGAAAATTCGTTAAAGGAAATCCGTGAAACAGTAGGAAACAGAAAAGTTATTTCTGCATGTTCAGGCGGAGTTGACAGCACCGTTACCACTTACCTGGTTCACAAGGCAGTTGGCAAAAAGTTGCTTGCAATCTTTATTGATGACGGCTTGCGTAGAGAAGGCGAACCAGAGTTTGTAATGCGTACACTGAAAAAGTTGGGTGTAAAATCCCGCTACGTGGATGCAAAAGAGGAGTTTTTTGAGGTTTTCAAGGGCAAAACAGACGCTGAAGAGAAGCGCAAAGCGTTCAGAGATAAATTTTATAAAACTTTAGGTAAAGTGGCTAAAGAAGAAAAAATTGACTTCATAGCTCAAGGGACAATAAAAGCTGACGTGATAGAAACCACGCAGGGAATAAAATCGCAGCATAATGTTCTTTCGCAAATAGGCATAAACCCTGAAAGTTACGGTTACAAAATTCTTGAACCCCTACGGGAACTGTTTAAACCAGAAGTCCGGCAGGTAGGCAGAGAGTTAGGGTTACCTGTCGAGGTTACTGAGAGGATGCCGTTTCCTGGCCCTGCCTTGTCTTTGAGAGTTCTTGGCGTAGTTACACCTGAACGGGTGGCGATAGTGCGTAGAGCCACGCAGATCGTGGAGGAAGAGACGCAAGGGTTGGGGACGTTCCAGAATTTTGCGGTGCTGCACAATGACAAAGCTACAGGAATCAAGAATGGAAAACGCGTCTACGGAGACATCATCACAGTACGTATTGTGGAGTCTGTGGATGCAGTAACGGCTAAGGCTAAGCAGGTGCCTTATGAGAAACTTTGGAGAATCTCCAAGAGGATAACGGATGAGATCCCCAGCGTGGTGCGCTGCCTCTACGATATAACGGACAAGCCGCCGTCTACCATAGAGTTCGAGTGAACCCGCTCATGTTTTAGTTTGAAAGTTAATATCTCCTCTACAAGTTAAGATACAGCAGCGTAAAGTGCAGAAGCTAAAAAGGCGATGGAGAGTTTTGAAAGACGAATGCGGCATCTGCAAGAGGGTTCTCCCGCTTAGCCGCCTAAAAAAATGCGTAAGGTGCAAACAGCTATACTGCTGGGACTGCATGGTGCCCGATGTCGCCACAGGCGACCCTTCAAAGATGCTGTGTCTGAACTGCGCGCGCAAAACGGTTTCGCCAAAGGCGACCTCAAAATATGAGGGACTCACAAGACACTTAAAGTTTCGAGCTGCCTTCACAAGCACAGTCAAGTTGTCATTTGCCAGAATAGACGGGTTAATCGGCGCCAATTTACCCATGGAAGCCTACCGCAACGAATCTTGGTGGAGCAACTCAGCGTCTTCTGCGCACTCAAAAGGGTGGTTGGACGCGGGATGGGAGGTGCAGGAGGTCAACTTGAAAGAGGGTTGGGTTTGCTTCAGAAAAGTACGTGACCAAACTGATCAGCCTCGCAGCGAAAAACGCAGACGAAAAGTCAACTCTGAAATTACAAGGCCCTTTACGCCTGTACCAGCGCGCCCCCTAAAGCCGAAGGCGCCGTCGAAAACAAAGGTTTCTAAGCTTTATGCGCGGATTTTAAATTTGGAACGACAACGCAGCGCAGCCTACAGGCAGAGCAGCAGGAGCTTTAAGGGCGGCAGGTCCCCGCATGAAAAAAGGTTGTTTGGCTCCACTGAAAAACCAAGTAAATAGGTTTCATCTTTGCATGCTTTAGTTATTTAATGGAAAACGTGAAATAGAAGGTCAGTTGAATGTAAGAGGGCACCACGGGGGAACATGTGTGGACGAGGTCTTAGAACTCCTAGAGAAAACCACCAAGAGGATACAGAGGGTTTTTGAAGAAAGCAAAGAGGCAGCTTCAAAGCAGACAGCTGATTATGGACTGCTGCTTCAATCAAAAGACGCTACTGAAGAGCAGAAGCTGAAAGCTTTTGTGCGGCGGATGATGGCGTATGAGAGGCTGGATCGTTTGTCATCGCAGCTTAGCCTTTTGTATATGCTGCAGATTTTCGCGTTTAAAGTTAAAGTGCTAGAAGTCACAGTGAACAAAATAGACGAGCAGCTGGCTAAGTCAGGTGTTCTTGATAGAACCAACGAAATTGAGGAGATA
>JBNVCD010000049.1:0-8838 GCA_050410875.1 Bathyarchaeia archaeon
GGCGGGTAGCCTCAAGAATCTGGTTACTCAACCCTACGACAAGATAAACCAAGACATGCAACGTGAGTACTACGAGAAATCTCCCTACAACTATTGCCGTTTGATTTTGCCCATGGATGAAAATAGGTACCAAGCCGTGCATCAGCGTATATACGAGTGGATGAGCGAGCGCATTCTTTCTAAAGATGAGTCGCCGTCGGTTTTTGTTTGCTGCCAAGAGTTCAAACTTAACGGTAAAACCTACACTCGCACCGGGTTAATTGCAGCTTTACGCCTTTACTCGTACAGTGAAGGCGTTGTTTTCCCCCATGAAACCACTTATTCTGCGCCAAAAGCTGACCGCCTCAACATGCTGAGAACGATCCAAAAAGACCTCGAGCCCGTGTTTCTAATTTACTCTGACCCTGAGAGGGTGACCGTGAATCTTTTCGCCGAAGTCACCAAAGAACCACCCGCCATGGAAGTTGAAGACCAGTTCCAAGTAAAACACAAGCTGTGGCAGGTAACTGACCCTGCAAAAATTAGCGCCCTACAGAAGGCTTTTGAAAAGAAAACAATGGTTATCACTGATGGCCACCACAGATACGAAAGCGCATTATCCTACAGAGATGAAAGACGCGCTCAAGAAGAATGGACTGAAGATGCAGCGTTCAATTTCCACATGAGCTACATGGTTCCCGTTCAAGACGAAGGCCTCATCATTCTGCCTGCTCACCGTCTCCTAAGAAAATTCGAATTAGCCGACACTATGTTAAATGAACTGAAAAACTACTTTGAAATTTCTGAACTCCAACCTAACGTTGAAGCAGTAGAAAAGTATCTTGTTAACAACAAAAGAGAGCACGCCTTCTGTGTTTATACAGGCACAAAAGCCTTAGGTTTAAGGCTCAGTGATGAAGAGAAAATCCTTCAGGTAAGCAACACAATCGACAGTTCGCCAGAAGTCCGCCTCTTAGACGTGGTTATCCTGCGGGATGTGATTTTTAAGTCTCTGATGAAAATTGGGGAACTCAAAATTGACGAAGACATACTCTACGAACGTTCCACCCGCGTCGCCATGGAGAAAGTCGCTGGCGGAGAAGCAAAAGTGGCGTTTTTGCTTAACCCCATAAACCCTGAAGTAATTTGGCGTATAGCTCAAAAGCGTCAGAGACTGCCTGAAAAATCCACAGATTTCTATCCGAAACCCGTTTCCGGTTTAGTCATGATGGATATTGCACGTGGAGAAAAACTGTAGAAGCTTTGCCGCAGTTTTTATTTTACAAATTTGGTTGCGTGCCGCTTGAAGCGCTTTTTGCATTGTAAACTGCAAAAATGGTATGTTTCGCCTTCATAGGTTATTTTGAATTTAGCGGTGTTCTCATCCAGCATCATGCCGCAAACTGGGTCTCTGAACATTTTTTGGTTCTTTACCTCAAAAGAAAGTGTAGCTTCAACCTATTATGGTTATGGCTAGAAAAAGCTCACAACAGGTGAATCCACATCTTTTTGTGAGGCAATTTCTTCTATAGTGGTTTTCGTTAACGCTTTGATGTTGTTGAAGTCTGAAAGTTCGCCGTAGCTCACTAATGTAATAGCTGTGCCATCAGTTCCTTTCCTTGCCGTTCTACCAATGCGGTGGAAGTACACTGGCGGGTCAGCAGGCACATCGTAGTTGATTATATGCGTGATGCCCTGGATGTCTAAACCTCTCGCAGCAACATCTGTTGCGACAAGCAAGTTCAGTCTGCCACTGCGGAAATCAGCGATGGCGCGGTCCCGCTGAGCCTGAGTGAAACCCGCATGCAATGCCTGAACGCGGTAACCCTTACGGGTCAACTGCTCTGCGAGTCTGCTGGTGTCTCGGCGTGTGCGGCAGAAAATTATTGCTTTATTTACTTGTTTTTCCCGCAAAATGTCACAAAGTGCTCCAAACTTTCCGTGCTGATTCACTAAGGTGTAGAGCTGCTTCATATTTGTCAAGGCGATTTCATCTTTGCTCACCAGAATCTTCACTGGATCTTTCATGTACCTGTTGCAGACTTTCATAACAGTCTCATCAATGGTCGCGCTAAACAGGCTAGTCTGCCGGCTAGTCGGTGCTCTGCGAAGGATGAACTCTATGTCATCTATGAACCCCATATCCAGCATTCGGTCAGCTTCATCTAAAACAATCACTTTAACGGCGGCTAAATTTAGAACCTGTCTTTTCAGCAAGTCAATTATTCTGCCGGGTGTGCCAACCACAACGTGTACACCGTGCTGTAACTCGCGAATTTGTCTTTCGATGGAGGTTCCGCCGTAAACCGGCAAAACCTTTAGCTGTCGGTACTTCGCGAAACACGCGATGTTGTGTGCTACTTGAACTGCAAGTTCGCGTGTGGGACACAAAACTAACCCCTGAACCTTCCTGAGTTCAGGGTCTAAACGTTCCACCATCGGCACGCCAAACGCGGCAGTTTTACCCGTGCCCGTTTGAGCTTGTCCGATGACGTCTTTACCTTCCAGCAACGGCATGATTGCCTGTGCTTGGATGGGGAATATGGTTTTGAAGCCCAGTTCGTCTAGGCTTTTTTGAACCTCCTTGCTTAAAGGTAGGTCTTTAAATGATTGGATTTGTAACGTATGTTTTTTCCTGCCACAATTTTTTGATTCATGCAATTTGTTTTAAAAGAAGCCTTGGAAGCTTCGTTGTTACATGAGTTAACGTGACGTACACTCTTCATGGCTGGGGTATATAAAAAGGTTTGGCGTGTCGTAGGAGCAACAGACCGTTAGGTTTTAGGTTTTTCTAACAACTGCTGCTGCGTCAAGCAGTTATTTTGAGGTGGGTTTGGGTTTGATAATATGTTGAGTTTGGTAATAATGGTTTTTATGCGCTACGCATTTTTAGTGCCGGAGGAAGAAAGGATGGAGGCTTCAGTTGCAGCTTTAATCTTAGTTGTCGCGGCAGTGGTGTTCTCATGTTTGGTTGTGGACTACGCCGTCAACATTGTTGAGGCAACGTTGAACACAGAGAACATTCCACAGTTGGCGCGGCTGCGTGAGATGCAGTCAACGTTCTTAAACGAGACGGATGCACTGCTAAATTCGACTTTACCATCTCCGGCATCGTCTGCTGCGCCGTAAAACGTCGCTTTTCCATGTTCGGAGCCTTTAGCTACGTCTTAATGGTGATTCGTTTGAGCACAGCTACCCCTAACGCATGGAGTTTAACCTATTACCTTTCATCTGGGAGCCGTTTGTTGCCGCTCAACAGAGAAGTAACAACAAAAAATAGATAAATAACGGTTAATCTTTCTCTCTACAACAAATGAGGAATTAGACAATGGCAAGTACCATCAAAGTAAACGAAATCATGACCAAAGACATCCCCACCGTGGGAAACGAAACCACCGTAGCAGAAGTCGTCAAACTTATGGCGGAAAAAGACCTCGGCTACATCATGGTTGAAATGCAAGGCAAACCAACAGGCATCATAACTGAACACGACGTCATCGTCCGCCTCGTCACCCAAGACATCCCGCCAAAATCCGTCATAGCCCGCATGGTCTACACAAACCCCATATTCACAATCGACCAAAACGCCACCGTACAAGAAGCCGTTGACATGATGAAGTACTGGGGTGTCAAACATTTACCAGTTACAGGCGCGCAGGGAGAACTCGTTGGTGTAGTCACCGCAGAAAACATAATCTTCGCCGTTCCAGCTATGCTCAAAGAGCTAGAGGAGCTCTTTAAGCCAGGCTACAAACGCGTCAGATAAAAAAACCTTCAGAAACCAAGCGGGGCACATAGTCCCCATCAGCCTTTTTTCGAACCTAACTCTTTAGTTTACTCTGCAGAAAAAGCGGCAAACCCTTTTAATTGCGCCGCTCTAAAAATATACAAAAACGCCCTAGGTGAAACCATGCGCCCACGCCAACGTAGACGTGATGTCCTCTACGAAAAAGCCCGCTATCTAGTTCAATCAGGCAGAGTGGAACCCTTAGGCAACGGCGTCTACAACGTCGTCGGTGAACATGGCACCTACACCGTTGCCCAAGACCCCGTCACAGGCAAACTCAGCTGCAACTGCCAGGGCTTCTTAGGCAAAAAACGCTGCAGTCACAGCCAAGCCGTTGCGTTACTAACAGCAAAACACCCCAAAATTCACTAAACATTCCACTTTATTAATCAAAAACAACTAGCGCTGTGAGGTGTGAAAATTTTTGATAGCGCAACTTCGCATAGGCTCCACAATTCTCCTCAACGCGCACTCTTTCCTTCTGTAGACACATTAGGCTGCTTCTAATTCAGCTATATGAGCTAGTTTTGTTGTGGACGACAAGCTGCACTTACATTTACATGTGTCACAACATTTGAAGCGTCAACTTTCATAATCAACTTGTGCTTGTTTGTTCATAAAACAGCTTTCTGCCTTTTTATCTGGGTTCTCTCAAACCACAAAAACCGCCATAAAACTAAGGAGGAAAAGAAGCGGCGCAAACTAACCTTACCCGCTTTCCTCCTCTGAGTCATGTTTTTAATGATTAGCCTCCAACTTGACTCTTCCCATGCAACTCACGCTCTATTCGGATTCAAGTTTGCGGGCAGCTTCCCGTTTCGCACGCCCAACCACGTATTCTACGAAGGCTATGGGTACGGCTGCTAAGCCTAAGCCCACAACCACCAAAGTTCCTACATCCATGGTTCTTCACTCCGTTTTTGTTTCAATTAAACAGGCTGACATATTTAAACTTATTGGATAAATTTTCAGTGTTTATGATTTTTGCTGAAATAAAGTTTATAAAAATATAAAAATTCTCTATATGTGACGATTAATTAAGAAAAAAACTTTGCGTTTGGCAAAAATTGACGCCTGATGTTAAAGTAAACCTGTGCTGGTAAAATGTATTTTTCTGTACAAAAACGCCGACACTAACACAGTTATAACTATCAATAACGTGATAGTGGCACAAGTAGTCAAAACAATCATAATAGAAGAACACTCAACTTGAGTTCCACTGTTTGAAAAAGTGACTAATACATCGCCGACTAATGACTTGCCGTATTCCGATGTTACCGTAAACTTTACTGTCTGAACTCCATACGCGTTTCCAATCGTAAACTCTACTTCTTTTCTGTTATCATCGGAGACTGTGAAAACTCTGAGCCCAGATAGTTCATTGTAGATCTTCAGAGTAAAATGCGCCGTGGATGTTGGGTTTGAAGCAGATAAATACGGGGCTATGTTCAGGTCGTAGAGGAACTGGTAGCTTTCATTAACGGCTTTGATGGGGTGCTCGTAGTGGATGGCAAGGACAAAGAGTTCAGATGGCGTAAACGTGGTTGCAATCATTGGCCAGTCGCCGAGTGTGGTGTGGTGGAGTGCTGTAGGGTGCTGTTCCGTGTAATTTCGCCAAGCAAGCTGGGTGCCGTTGAGCGTAATTAATATGTTGGTTGTGCCCGGCGGAGTCGGATAAAGCATAGTTACCGCGTTTACAGATGCAGCGTTAGCGCAGTAGATAGGGTAGTTGCCATCCACTGCTGCCCACGTGATGCCGCCGCGTGTAGTGATTGTGTAGTTGATGTATTCTTTGGGCATACTGAAAATGGGTTCTGCAGGCCTGCCACTTCTAAGAGAGCCCTCAATGTGAAATCTGACGCTGAGGTCCTTTTCATTGTAGGTTCTGTTCTGAGGTGAATCTACCACCATCGTGGGGGGCAGAGGAGGCGGCACTTTAGGGGAAAGTGGAATCCAGTTGGCTTTTGCCGTCTCAAAGTTTTGGGTTTCACTCGTTATTGAAGCCAAAAGCGCCAAGAGCGTTATACCCATCAAAACTGTCTTTTTCATTTTTCACCATTACATGTAATATTATGCTTCAAGGTTCTTTTTAGTTCTCCCTGAAGAACAATCTGTTCCCTCGCAGGAACAGGCAACCAAAATATTCTCCCAGAAAAAGTTGCCCCTACACCTCAACTCAGAGGAAACTCCTAAAATAAGGGTAAGTCAGGCAAGGCTTGATGTGACGTGTGGTAATGCACTTTGGTTAAAAGCGTAGTCAATTCAAACTATAAGCAACGTTCCTGCTAACATGAGGGCAATGGCGAAAACTTTCAGAGCTAATGTTGTTCTGCTGATTTCTTCTTTCAGTATCCTTGGAAAGAGCAGACTCAAAAACAAGACGTAAAAGAAAACGTAGAAAGGTTGTAGCGCAAAAAACGAAGACGCCAATGGTGCTTCAATCAGCGATAGCGCCACCAGTGAACACACGGTGCCTGTAACATACAAGCCCTCTCCAACTGCTGCTGTCAAAACAACCTTTTTGCCAACAGCAAAAACGGTGTCCCTCCAACTACGTCGCAGCTTTGAGCGGGAAAGCAAAAGCAGTGTGCCACAGAACGTTCCAAGAATGTTCCAAAAGAACACGGACCAAAATTCCATGAACCCTAACAGGTACTTGTCAATTATAGTGTAAGCCGCAATCAGCAACGCGAATGGCGCCATAAACTTTAACACTCCAGAAAAAGGGTTCTTCAAAGCTTTCCTGTAAGAAATAAGCGTCGCTGCTAAAACAACAAGGCCGAGGCCTACGTACTGCTGTGTTTCAAGTATTTCGTTGAGGAAAACGGCCGACAAAAATACCACAAAAAGGGGAATTAGCTGAAACAAAGTTGCCACCCGCGAAACCTCTTCAGTTAAGATGGCTTTAGAGTAAAACCAAAACGCTGTGAACGGTAACAACCCCGCTAACACTGCAACCACGCTATAAAGACAAGAAAACTCGACGTGCACCAACACTGCAATTATCAAAGCAAACGCCGCGTCTATTGAAGAAATAGTGGCGATGGTGGGGTAATAACTTTTGAACTTGTTTGTGATTAAAAATTTCATGAAAACATTGTTCATAGCCCAGAACGCAGGCGCCAGCAACGCAAAAATGTACCATTCCATATCCCATCAGTGATGCCTCCTCCATAAATAGCTACACATCCACAAAACAGTAAAGCACCATCAGGCAACGAAAGTTTCCGCATAGATATCTTCTCCACTCTAACTTTGAGTGGTTGTACGATCCGAATTCTGTAAAATCTTATATACACCTTTAACTCAAACAACACTTTGTATATTATCCAATAGGAGAGAGAGAGAAAAAAATGAATTTGAAAAATAAAAATTTGGCAATAGCTCTGATTCTACTGCTAACCGCTGTTCCAATACTTGCTCTGCCACTCGCCGAGGCACACACGCCACCATGGAGCATCCCGACATACGCTTACATAGTTGCTTCACCAAATCCCATCGGAGTTGGACAAACAGCCTTCGTGGTTTTCTGGCTTGACAAGGTTCCGCCAACAGCAGGCGGCATCGGAGGCGACAGGTGGACAGGCTTCACCGTTAAAATCACTGCGCCTGACGGCACAACTGAAACCAAAGGACCTTACACGTCTGATGCTACTTCCGCCGCGTGGTTCCTCTACACACCCACCAAGCTGGGCACATACCGATTTGACTTTAGTTTTCCGGGACAAGTGGCAAGTCTGTTTCACCCCGAAACTGGCGTTCGAGGATCAGCCAGCGACTACGTCAACGACACATACCTTCCTAGTAGCGCATCTACTACGCTAACCGTGCAGCAGGAAGCTGTACCCACGCCTCCTACGTATCCGCTCCCCACAAGCTACTGGACACGCCCAATTGAGGGTCAAAACACCGAGTGGAGCCGCATTGCTTCGCATTATCTGGGCGGTAGCTCAATAATCGATGCGTTCCAACCCTACGGTCTTGCACCTGAGAGCTCACATATTCTGTGGACAAAGCCCCTGCAAGACGGAGGCATCGTCGGCGGAGACTGGCCTGTTCCAAGCGCAGCATATTACACAGGGCTTTCTTACCAAGGCAAATTCAACAATCCAATAATTATCTACGGCAGACTCTACTACAAGGCACCGCTTGGTGACAGTCAAACTGCTGGACCGTACACTTGTGTGGATCTGCGGACAGGCGAGACACTTTGGGAAAACGACACAATCAACCCGACGGCTGGGCAACTCTACCTCTATGAATCATTTAATCAGCATGGTGTCATCGGAGATGGCTATCTGCTGCAGACGTCCGGTACAACCATAATTGTCTATGACGCGCGCACAGGCAAATGGCTATTCAACCTCACCGATGTTCCCTCTGGCACCGAAATGCGCGGTCCAAGTGGTGAAATACTGCGCTACGTGCTCAACGTTAACGGCAAGTGGCTGGCGCTGTGGAATTCCTCTGCAGGTCCAAATACGCCGCTGGTGCTAACTGCGGGAAACACCACGAATGCTTTCCAGTACCGACCTTTCGGCAAAAACGCTAACATGAGCCAAGCCTACACTTGGAACGTAACCATCCCAACACTACCATCTGGATCCTCGATCAGACGTGTAATACCGGGAGATTTGCTCCTCGGTAGCACCTCAAGCACCGTGGGCGGAGCTTTCGGCTTTGGTTCACAGGACTACACCGTCTGGGCAATCAGTCTAAAACCAAACAACCTCGGGCAACTCTTGTGGATGAAAAACTACACTGCGCCGCCAGGAAACCTCACAAGGTCATTTGGCCCTGTAGACCCAGTCAACCGCGTGTTCACCATGACTGACAAGGAAACTATGCAGTGGCTAGGCTACGACCTTGATAACGGTAACTTGCTGTGGGGTCCAGTTGGCAACTTCCGAGCTTTCCAGTACTACGGCAGAGTTTCCAACCCGCCCGCGCCAGGCTTTGTAGGCTACGGTAACCTCTACGTAGGCGGCTACGGAGGTGAACTTGTTGCCTTCGACATACGCACAGGCGCTTTGAAGTGGAAGTACAACAACACTTTCAGCGGAGACCAAACC
>JBNVCD010000004.1:0-16294 GCA_050410875.1 Bathyarchaeia archaeon
TTGACTTTTTAAATTTAATGAACACCCTAGCTTTTCTCTAAATTCTTTGAGGATTAAATTTGAAGAGACACGACTATCTCCTGCAATAATCATGTTTTTACCCAAAAACAAATTACTAGATGTATCAACAATGCATTCAAGCCGCAATTAAGCGACAAACGGTAAATTGGTTTTTTGATGCTTCTTTTTTTACGAGGAAAAAATTACTAAAGCGGCAACAACTGAAAAAAGTCAAGAAAAAAGAAAGAAAAGAGTTGTTGGTTTAGTCCAGCAGTATTTTCTCGACGGCGTCTTTTTCCACTTCGCTTGCCAACGGGATGCCTGTGACTTTGGTGGCAAGTTCGGAAAGGCTCATCAAGTCGTTTCTGCCAAGCAGGTTTAGCTTCCACTTTCTGTTGCCTGCCATTAGCTGCTTCAAGCCGACGCCAACCCTGTCCGTCAGGTACGTGTAGACTCCTATGCTCTCCAGTGGGATTTCGCTGAAGCGGTCGCCGTATTTTGCCTTCAACTCTGGAGTGGCAATGAAGAATTTGTCAGGGGTGGCACCGAACTTTTCAACGAACGCCTTCGGCAGTTTTCCTTCTTGCGATAGCTGCTTGAAGTAGCTGGCTTTCATGGCTGCAGTTATGGGTGACCTGCCCATCAGAACCGCCTTCACGAGGGGGCCTTCGCCAAAGTTGCTCAGCGCGATCGTTTTGAAGATGGACGTTTCTTCGATGAAGCCGCCTGCCATAACCAAGTCTGGGACGTACTTGCCTTTTTTCTTTAGTATTTGTGCACACCTAAGTACAATCGCCTGCAGGTAGATTGTGGGTATGCTCATTTCATCCATCATGGGTACGGGACTCATGCCTGTGCCGCCGCCTGCGCCATCAAAGCTCAACGCGTCGATTTTTGCTTCTGAAGCCATCTTCATGGTCCAAGCTACAGCGGATGGTCTGTATGCGCCTGTTTTTAGGAAGACCTTTTTTGCGCCTTGCTTGCGAAGCCACTCTATGTCTTCAACAAAGGCTTTCTCTTTAGGTATGCCTACTCTGCTGTGACGCTCAAAAGTCTGGAACACACCCTCTTTGAAGGCATTTTGAACCACCGGGTCTTCAGGGTCTGGAATCACAATGTAGCCGCGTTTCTTGAGCAAAATGGCTTTTTCTAGGCTTTTGAGTCTAACTTCGCCGCCTATGGCTTTCGCTCCTTGACCCCACTTGCGTTCGATGATGTTTGCTTCAAGTTTTGACAATGCATAAACGTCGGTGCCTAATCTTTGGTCTTCAACGTTCGTCTGGATTATGACGTCGCCGTATTTTCCATCCCAGAATTTGCGGAACAAGTCAACTCTACGCTTCAGTTCCGGCGAGTGCACTACCTTACCGTTTTCTAGTTTTGCCTCGACATCCATGCCGCATATGTTTTCTCCGATGATTATGGCAACTCCTGAAAGCGCCGCGCCAATTGCCAACCCTTCCCAGTTAGCACGCGCCACCTCTGTGGAGCCAAAGGCACCCGTCATTATCGGCAGCTTAAGAGGCATGCCTCCCACCGAGGTTTCTATGTTCACATTGGGGAAAATTGCTTTTTCACTGCTTTCTTCGATGCCTTCTACCTCAAAAAGTCCTGCCTGTATGCTGAAGTGTGACCAGTCTAAGCCAAAGTTTTTGAGGGCTCCTGCAGTGCTGGTTCCGAATTGGGCTGGCTCAGGGTATAGCGCTTCGCGTCCTCTGAACGCAGAAAGGCTGATTTCGCATAAGACCGGGCAGTCCCGGATGCATATGGGGCACATGCCGCTTATGGTGCTTGTATCTTTTACACGTGTAGTCGTCCCAACGGTTGATTTGCCATTGAGGTACGAACTGTTTTTATGTACTCGTTCACTCATCTTTCATGTTCACCTTTGTATAACTGCACAGTTTTTGTGCTCTCTAAGTGGGGAATTCTGTACACTTGTTCAGTATTTAACGCTATTCACAATGTTTTATGTGTAAGAAAACGAATTTTTCAAGATATACACGAAACATGTATTTACGCGCCTGCCTCCACAAAAACATAATTAAAAAGCGAAAACAGACGAGTTAGCCGGCATAAAGAAACCCGATTAACTCTTTTACGAGAACCCCAAAACAGATATAACAACTACTGCCTCTAAATAGAACCGCCTAACAATAACTAAAAGGAGACTTCACGTTTGAGTTTTGAAATGTGGGCAGAAAAATATCGACCTAAGCACCTCAGCGACATGGTTGACCAAAAAGAAATTGTTGAGCGCCTCAAAAGCTTCGCTAAAGCTCGAAATGTCCCCCACTGCATATTTGCTGGTCCCCCTGGGACAGGTAAAACCACGGCTGCCTTATGTTTGGCACGCGACCTTTATGGTGACAGCTACAGGGAGTACATAATGGAGTTGAACGCCAGCGACGAAAGAGGCATAGACGTCGTTAGAGAAACCATAAAAACCTTCGCGCGGTCTCGCTCGATTGGTGAGATACCCTTCAAAATTATGATTCTAGACGAAGCCGACAACATGACCACCGACGCGCAGCAGGCTCTACGCCGCACCATGGAGAAGTACACGGAGTCCTGCCGTTTTATCATGTGTGCTAACTACAGCGGCAAAATAATTGAGCCTATACAATCACGTTGTGCCCCATTCAGATTCAGCTTCTTGCCAAAAGAAGAACATGACAGATACGTTTGTCAAATTGCTCAAAAAGAAGGTGTAACCCTGCTGCCTGACGGGTTAGATGCCATTTTTGAAGTTTGCGGGGGCGACATGAGGCGCGCGATGAACACCTTGCAGTCTGCTGCCTCAATGAATAAACCTGTTGACGCCAAGGTGGTGTACGCCGTAACGGGTCGTGCTAATCCCGTGGACGTACAAAAAATGCTCCTCGCAGCTTTCAACGGCGACTTTTTAGACGCCCGAAAACAACTGCGTGATATGCTTCAAAAGCACGGCGTAGCTGGAAGCGACATTGTCCGCCAGATTCACTCGGAACTCTTCAAAATCAAAGAGATCCCTGAACCTCTAAAAATAAAGCTGGTAGACGTTGTAGGCGAAATTGACTTCCGCCTCATGGAAGGCGCTGACGACGAAGTGCAACTTAGTGCTTTGCTAGCGAAGTTTGTGCAGGCAGGCTTTGAATTGAAGCATTAAAAGCTGGTGCGGTTTTGTACGCTGCGTGGACTTTGAAGTACAAACCAAAATCTCTCAGTGAAGTGGTAGGCAACACTGCAGCTATAGCTCTGTTCAAAGACTGGGTTAAATCTTGGGACAAAGGCGTCCCCAAGCAGCGCGCTGCGTTTCTTTATGGACCTCCAGGTGTAGGAAAAACAGTTACTGTGGAAGCTTTAGCTAACGACTTACACATGGAATTTGTGGAAAAAAACGCCAGCGACTACCGCACTGAAGAAGCAATAAACAAGTTCGCGGGTTTAGCCTCTCGTTACAGTTCCCTTTTTGGAGGAAAACGCCTAATCCTCCTCGACGAATTAGACGGTTTAACCGGCAACGCCGACAGAGGCGGAATAAAAGCTATAACTGAAGTTGTGAAAAACGCCCAAACACCCCTCGTCTTAATTGCCCAAAACGCTTACGACTCACGATTTACAGCGCTGCGTAGCTATTGTCTTCTTATAGAATTCAAAAAGCCCACAACACCTGAAGTGCTCAAACATCTGACGCGCCTCTGCACCATCGAAGGAATACAAGCAGAAGAAAACGCCTTAAAATTCATAGCGCACCGCTCAGGCGGCGATATACGCTCCGCAGTAAACGACCTTCAAGCACTTGCCCAAGGCAAAAAACAGCTAAAATACGAAGACGTCTCATGGCTCAGCTACCGAGACCGCCAAGACACAATCTTCAACGTGGTTCGCATGGCTATGTACAGCCGAACCTGCAGCGTTGCCAAACAAGCCATCGACTTAGCCGACATAGACATCGATATGCTGTTCGAATGGATCTACGAGAACGTTCCATATCACTTCACTGACCCACGGGACCTAGCTAAAGCCATGGAGTCGCTTGCCATGGCAGATTTTTACCGAGGCAAAATCCGAACCACTCAAGACTGGAGTTTCCTGCGTTACGTGATTGACTACATGACTGCGGGTGTATGCATGGCACGGCAGTACTCCAAGGTTGGCTGGGTTCCCTTCAAATTTCCAACGCGGATCCAATCTCTCTCAAGGTCAAAAGCTGAACGTGCACTACAGTTAAGCGTAGGCGCCAAAATCAAACCCAAATTTCACATGTCTGCAAAGCGTAGCTTAACTGAAGTTTTGCCCTTCATTAGAATCATCTTCAAGAATGACACTGAAAAAGCCGCCGGCATAGCCCGCTGGCTTGACTTAAACGAGGAAATGATTACTTATCTTGCGGGCACCGAAGAAAAAGCTAAAGCCATAATCAGCTTGTTAGCATAATCTTGCAGTTTAGCTGATGCTGCTGCCTTCTGCGATGTCTTTTTCTGGCTGAAGCACCACCACGTTGCCTGCGCTATCTTCAGCTGCAAGAACCATACACTGAGATTCAACACCTGCTAACGTACGCTTTTGGAGATTAAGAATAAACACGCATTTTTTACCCACCAACTCCTCGGGTTTATAGTACTGCAGAAGTCCCGCTACAGCCTGCCTTTTTTCTGCTCCAAAATCCACAAGTAGTCTGATGAGCTTTTTTGAGTTCGGAATCTGGTTTGCCTCAACTATCTTGCCAACGCGGAGATCCAACTTTTGAAATTCGGCAAACGTAATTTCAGGCTTCTCCATCTACTACTATCCACCATGCCCTTTTCTGTGCACTCTCTTAAAGTACGCTAATTAAGTTTTCTATGACCTTTTTTCTGCTGCGTCTCCAAACACGCTTTTGAAGCTACGTTATGAGCTTGCAAAATAGGCTGCGGCACGCGACTGTTTTGTGTGCATCGCTTCACGATTTCGACAGCGCGTCTTAAAGATGTCTTGTGCCCTATGCTTACGTACAAAGATTTGGATCCAACATTTGTGGGCAAAACTGCCCCGACAACTTCATTTCTGTGAACTAAAAAGATGTCAGCACCGATTTGCTGTGGCTCTCCAACTAGCTTACTTTTTGCTACGCCGATCGATGGTTTTCCAACAACAACTCCCAGATGGCTAGCAAAACCGCATCTGAAGGGATGCGCCAATCCGTGTCCGTCAACAAGGAAAACGTCTGGTTGTAACTTCAGCTTTTTTATAGCAGACACTGCAGCGGGCAGTTCCCTAAAAGAAAGCAACGTTGGCACATAAGGGAACCGCACTGGCGCTGTTGACACTTCAGTTTCCAAAATTTTCAGTGTCTCATAATCTAAAACCGCCACTGCACCTATGGCGCTGTTTCCCAAGTATGCCACGTCTACTCCTGCAACCTTTTCAACGCCGGCGGGGATCTGATCCTCTGTTACAATTTTTTTGGATAGGGCTAGCTGTGCATTGCGGGCTTTGACAAGTGAAAATTCAATGTTGCCCACAGTTTCCGTTTTATGTTTTCACCTTTTCTACGTCTGGTTTAAACCGTTTCAAGTAGTCTTCCAGAGCTTTTCTGCGAACTTCCAGCGTTATATCGCCGCGTGTAGCCTCAATTACTCTTCTCGCCACATCACATTTTCTGCGAAGCCCCGGCACCAGCATATATACCTCATCAAGCGCCATCAACTCGATGTAGATTTCATCCATAATTTCCAAAAATTTTTCTCCTTTCTCAACGTCTCCTTCGCGCAGCGCATCCAACACTACCCGCCTGCATTCTCCTACAACATCCGCTAACCCTAAGACGTAATCTGTCGGGGGCACACCGACCTCTTGAGGCGTCAAGAACTGTGTTTCTTCAATTAACTTCACAAATATGCTGGCTTCTGCGTACTCTTGAAGTGCCGCCGTGAACATGCCGCCATAAACCATAGCCGGGTGTTTTTGTGCTTGTTCCTCAAGTAAATTAATTAGTTGTTTAGCGTTTTCCAGCTGCTCCTTTGCTTCCTTGAGCTTTTTTTGGTGGCTGCGTAGTATGGCTTGCTTTGAGAAGCTGGTGGCTTTTCTCATTTTCTCTTGGAAATCTTCACGTAGCTTCTCCTTTTGAGCAAGATCTGACTTAACTTTTTTGAGGATGGTTTTTAGAGGCGGCAAAACCCAGTACCCTTCTCTGCAGCTTTTTGTTGCATTTAAAAATAGAATTGAAAATGTGTGTTTATAGGTTTCTTTTACTCTTCGGCTGTTTCGGGTCCAGTCCATTTTTCAACAAGCAGTTTGTTGTCTCCCAACTTGAAACTCACTTTGACAAATATGGAGTCTGAACCTTTAAATGGGAACATGCTGTCCTCCGCTAAGTCTTTGGGTAAATAAACAAGGTATTTCCCGTCTTTTCTTCTGAAGAGGCGTCCTCTGCCTTCACTTACCACTTTTTCACCACCGCGCAATTCAATTTCTGGTTTAATGGTAGGGTTCTACAAATTTTCTATTTAAAACTTCCATTCACATTTCAATTATAACGTTGTTAACACACGTTTTAAAAATCAAAAGTTGAATAAATTGATAGCACAAAAACGTACAGCACGTTTAATTAAACTTTTCAGGTTTATCTTTTTTACTTAACAGTACCACCCTGCTATCTGTCGACTCATCTAAAATCTTGTAACCTGTTTTCTCTGAGAGCTGCACAGCAAACTCGTAAACCTCCTTATGTTGAGGCATATTTTCAAATCCTAACCTGAGCCCTGAAAAACCCACATGCATGTAAGCTTTCGCTTCTATATACGTGGGTTTTGCTTTCTCAACTAACTTGGCGTAGCCCTCAACCTCTGTCATGTTGTGCCCTTTCACCAGAGTCGTCCGAATGACGGTTGGGCAACTGAAACTTGGCAACGCTGCCAATGTTTCATTTAGGCTTTCCCACGCATCTCCAACTTGAGGTCGGCAAAGACGCTTGAACACTTTGTCGTTAGGAGCACAAACCGAAATGTAAAGCTGCGTGGGTTCCTCGCTGAGGCTTAAAAGTTTCTTGGGGTTACTGCCGTTGGAAACCAGAAACGTTGTGAGGCCCTTGGCGTGAAGAGTTTGGATAAGTTCCCCTAAAGGTTCATAGAGCGTTGGCTCACCTGTTAAGCTGATGGCGACGTGGCGCGGCCTGAAAGCTTCCCTAAACTTCTGCGGGTCAGTCCGCGGGTTTCCTTTGTATCCCCCTAAAATTCTGGTTTGCGCCTGCAAAATTCCCTCTGCAATTTCCTGCGGTGAATCCCATGTGGGCAGCTTCATTTCATCCCACGTTATCTGTAAGTCGCCGTTTTGAGCTCTCCAACAAAAGAGGCATTGTTGAGTGCAGTAGAAAACCGCGGGTGACATCTGAATACACTGATGGCTTTTTATGCCGTAAAATTTCTGTTTATAGCAGACTCTGCCGCTGGTTAACGACTCGTAAAACCACTTGCACCTTTTCACGGCTGAGTGTCTACCCACTAAGTGGTATTTCTGCCTCTTAAGCGCCTGTAATAGCGGAGAAGGCACAAGATTTTCCAAGATGCTTCACAGCTGAACCTGCAGTGTTTCGAGACAAATGTGCAAAGCGTTTTATAAAACACTCGCGCCTTAGCTGACGTTTTTAACGTAGCCGCTTTCTTTTAATGTATTTGCCCTTCTTCTAACAGGTAGCCTGAACACTCTGAAGGCAAAGCTTAAAATGTTCTCCGACGGTAAATGTTCAACCGCAAAACAGAATTTAACTGAAAAGAGGAGCTGTATAGTTTGAAACAAAAAGCCCTAACGATCGCTTTCATAGCCCTAATCTGCGTTGCCACGGTGGTTTTGCCCTTCACGGCTGTTTCTGGGCAACTTGGATTATACATATATCAAATAACCAAGGCAGGCGGCACCACCGCTATAACTTCTGCTAATGTGGGAGACGCCGTTAACCTTGTGGGCACCCTTTACTCTGCCAACAGCTCCTACAAAGTCTACTTCGGAGACATCCTCGTAGACAGTAATCAGTCGTCAGGTTACTATGTCAATTCAAACTTCACAATTCCAGAGGTTCCCAGCGGCAGCTACACCGTAACATTAGAGGATGTGGCAGTAGCGTACAACACCACCACCACTTTTACAGTCAACACGGCATACATCGCGCAAGCCGTGGTTCCACCTTCGCCGGAGCTGCTGCAGGAAGGTAACCCCGTCACCATTAACGTTGCCATAACCGGAGGGCAACCCAACGCTTCCCACACTGCAAACATCACTGTCGTTTTGCCTTCTCCTCTTGGCACAGCCTTTACCCAGCTTGTGCCTTTAACAGTTGGGCCCTCAGGCGCTGGGCGCGCTCAAATTACTTTTCCATCTGGAAGTTTCCAGCCTTCAGGCTCCACGACGATTTACACGGGGCAATACACCGTTTACTTTAATCAGTCTCAGAATTTAGGTCAAAGCCAATTTTACGTTGGAATCACTGACGCCAGCTCTTACCACAGGCAATCTACAGTGAAAATACGTGCAGTGGGCTACCAGGCAGGTCAAAGTGCAACTCTGAAAATTGTGGACCCCGCAGGAGCAACAATGTTGTCTCAGACGGTGACCGCTTCAGACCAAGGCATCGTAACTTCAACGTGGACAGTACCCTCAACGGCGCCTCTAGGACAATACAACGTAACAATTACGCCTCAAAGCAACTTTAAAGCTGTCCCTGACTCTCAAAACTTCACCGTCCCAGGATACAAAATTACTGTTAACACGTTAAACCTCGCAGGCGACTATGTTCCTTACCTCACCATAAAAGCTGTTGACCACTCATCAAACTCGGAGACCGAGTGGTCCTCGGGATATTACGGCTCAACCCTGTTGAATCTTGAGTCAGGCAACCACACAATCACAGCTTACTGGGACGAAGATGTAAAGGTAGGCGAAATCAAAGTTTCCATAAGCGGCGACGCCACCTATAACGTAACTTGCCAGCTGACCAACCTTCTAATTTTGGTCAAAGACAAAAACGGCGTAGCCATACCCAACGTGAACCTTGACATGACCTACAACTACGTTACAGCGACAGGCGAAACCAAAACAGGCAATTTCTCCACGCAAACAAACTCTTCAGGCACCTATCTCTTCGACTCTGCCCTTCCAGGAGTAACCTACACGGTTAACGCTTCCAAATACGGCGTTGTTTTCAACAGCGGCAACAACACCATAAGCAACTTGCCTGCTCAACCCCTCTACCAAGCTGTCATCGTGTGCCCAGAAAGGGCTCTGTCGCTGAGAATTCTTGACTACCACGCCGCCGCGTTACCTAACACCCGAATCGACCTTATGGAGCAGGAAAGCGGCATATTATACACTGCAACAACCGACAGCAACGGCGGAGCCTCATTACAAGTCACTTTGGGTCGGTACAGAGTGAAAGTCTACAGCCCCCAAAACATACTTTTGAACGAGACCATCTTAGACGTTTTAGCTGACACGCAAAGCCAAATTCAATGTGCAATTTACAACTTGCAGGTTTCAGTAAAAGTCGTTGATTACTTCGGAAACGCCCTCTCAAACGTGAATGTCCAACTGAGTCGACCAGGCGCAAATCCGCAGGTCGCCACCACCCAGAGCGACGGTACGGTAACCTTCCAAAACGTCGTTGGCGGCCACATAGGTATAACAGCTTACATACCTGGAAACGAAGGCTCTTACGTAGCAGAACACCTCTACTTGGACTCGCCTGCAGCAATACAAATCCAGATGGCTAACTACGCCGCGCTTGGGCCCCTTCTCGTAGAAACAAACGCTCTCTTCGCTTCGCTGTTAATACTCGCCGCGTTGGTGCTCTTTGCGGTGGCGGAAATCTTGCGCAGAAAAGATTTTAAACTGTGGAGTCGCAAAAGCAAAACCTAAGGTGGCGCCCTTGGAAAGCCCGAGCAAAGTTTATATGCCGTTTTTCAGATAACGTCGTATTGAAGATAAATGCTGTGAATTCTACCTTTAAAACTGAGGTGTGAACTTGTTGTCTCAACCAAAACCTTGTTCTCCAACATGCCCAGCTTTTAAATGCGTTAAAAACTCCCTCTTTTTCCGACGGGAAGGTGTATGGTGCAGGTTAACAGAAGAGTTATGCACCGTTTCGAAATGCACCTACGCCATATGTGCAAAGCGCCGTCTACTTCCTAGCGGTGTCTGCGGCGAAACAGTGAGACGCAAAACTGTTGAGAAAGAACCTGACGACTTGATTAGTGAACCTGTGAAGTTGCGCGGCAAAGCTTTCCGTAAACTTGGAGAAAGAGACCTCTACTAAAAAACCCTCAAAAAACCAAAAATGTCGCTGATACAGGAGGAGTAAACCGAGGAGCTTTAACCTCGCCTAATTTCCTGGTTATTCAGCTTTTATGCGTTTAACCACTGGCGGTTTGACCTTTTTGAGGATCCTGTACCCGCAAATGATACACTTGGTTTCGCCGCCACGCATGTCCAACTCTTCAGCTGGCACTCTTGCCCCGCAGCGCATGCATTCATAAACGATTCCAGTTTTTTCCACGATAAGTTACCTCTCCTACAAAGGAAAAGTATTTTGCTTTTAAATGTTTCCAGTCCACTATTAGGTTAGTGAAGGCTAAAGGTTGAGGAAGCAGCTAAAAGAAACCGTCAGGGATATTTCTCCAGATGGCAACGCAGCAAACGTTTACAGTTCATTCGACATCATAGGCGACATAGCAATAACAAAGCTTCCAGTCTTCACGCCTGAAAACGCCCACGCCGCGGCTAAAGCTATTACCGAGCGGCACAGGAACGTTAAAGCCGTTTTTGTCCAGTCAAGCGCCGTTGCAGGTGAATACCGCGTGCGTAACCTAACCCATGTCTTTGGCGAAAACCGAAGTTGCACCATCCACAAGGAGAACGGTTGCCAGTTTGAGGTAGACGTGGAAAAATGCTATTTTTCGCCAAGGCTCTCCCATGAAAGGCTACGCGTGGCGAAGCTGATTCAGCCCCGCGAAACAGTGGTTAACATGTTTGCTGGTGTTGGTTGCTTCTCTATTCTGATGGCTAAACAGGAGCCGACGGCTAGAGTGTTTTCTATAGACATAAACCCCGTTGCAGTTCACTATATGCAGCGGAATATCCTGCGTAACCGCGTATTTGGCAAAGTTGTTCCGTTGCTGGGTGACGCCGAGTTTCTCATAAAAACTCAACTGCAGAACTCCGCGAACCGCGTCTTGATGCCTCTGCCTGAGAAATCTCTTGAGTACTTACCTGCCGCGGTATCTGCGCTCAAACCGCAAGGCGGTTGGCTACACGTCCACACTTTTGAGCACGCAGCCAAAACAGAGGATCCAGCCAAAAAAACGGTTGACCGCCTCAGCGTCGTTCTTGATAAGTTAAATTTAGCTTTTGCTGTTCAGGCTGTTCGCGTTGTGAGAAGCACGGGTCCAAACTGGTGGCACCTCGTGGCGGACGTCCACGTGTCAAATCGGCACCCAACATAATTTTCAGCCGTCCAACATGACTTTTAGCTTTCTCTTCTTTTCGTCGACTCACCATATGTAGCAGGCTTCAAAAGTAGGCGGGAGTCGTCTTTAAATTTTGTAATTAGCGCTTTGTGGTTTCAGCAGGCAAGGTGCACCGTTTTGCCTTTAGGTAAATTTTAATAGTCTGTCAAGCCGTTACCTTCTCTGAGAGACCACTATGAAACGTAAACTTATGGAGATTCTTGCATGCCCAATTGACAAGTATCATCCGCTTGAGCTTCACGTTTTCGAAGAAAAAGACGAAATCGTGGAAGGTTTAATTGTTTGCCCAAAATGTCTGCGTTGGTACCCCATCCGCGACGAAATTCCTGAGATGCTGCCTGATGAACTGCGCAAGGCCACTGAAGATTTGCCTTTCTTGAAAAAGTGGAAAGAGAAAGCTCCCGCGAACATAGTGGCTGAAGGTAAACCCTTCAACTTAAAAGCCTAAAACCCTTTTTTTCTGTCACTTTAATTTTACGACGACGTTTTTAGCCGAAGACTTCTGGGCGGCTATGGCGATCTGCAGGGCTTTTAATCCGTCAACGCCTGTAACTAAGGGTTTTTTCTTCTCTAACACGCATTCTGCAAAGTGCTGCAGCTCCATCTTCAGCGGCTCTTGAAAAGGCAATCGGGGCTGCACTGTTTCCTTTTTGCTTTCCACCCACAACTCCTGTGTGATGTAATCCAGTTTCATGATGGCGTCGCTGCCTGTGACAGACAGCAGCCTAGTCTTGTAAGGCGTCAACCAGTTAGATTCTATAAACGCGCTTTTGCCGCCTTCGTAGGTGAGCATTATCTGAGCGTAGTCTTCAAATTTTCTGTGGCGCATGCTCCCCATTTTCGCGTAGACGCTGACGGGGTCTTCGTTGGCGACAAAACGCATAACGTCAATGTCGTGGATGGCTGTGTCCTTGACGACGCCTACGTCTCCAATTCGCTCGGGCCACTCTGAAACCCTTTTAGCTGTGGCGGAGACAAGCTCCCCAATTTTCTTGTTCACAACGGCGTCTCGAATCTGCTGCAAGCCGGGGATAAACCGCATCAAAAAACCCACTGTCAACTGCAAGCCGTTTTCTTCAGCAGTTTTTAGAAGCTTCTCTGCTTGCTGCGTGTTAGTTGCCATGGGCTTCTCAACGAGCACGTGTTTGCCTGCATGCAACGCTTTGAGTGCTTCTTTAGCCAGCATCGTTGACCACGTGCAAACGCTGACGGCTTCAATTTGGCTGTTCTTTAACATGTGCGCGCTGTTTGTGTACGCTTTCACTCCGAACTGGGCGGCAATGGTTTTTGCCCGTTCAGCGTTCACATCACAAATAGCCACCAACTCGGTATTTGGCAGTTCTTTGTAGACTCTGGCGTGGTTTTTACCCCAAAACCCTGTTCCTATAACTGCAACTTTAAGTTTCTTCATTTCTTCCAAGCGCCCCTTCCTAGACTGCGGTACGTGAAACCTGCCTCTTCTGCCTTGCAGGGATCCACAGTTCCCGCCAAATCGATGATTGCTGCTGGAGACCTCATAAGAGCGTTGAGCTTCTTAAGGTTTAGCCGTTTAAACTCCTGTCCCCCTAAAACCACAAGGCAATCTGCGCCCTCAACCGTCTCGTTTAGCGTCCTCTTCAGCTTCTGCGTGGACTCTTCTTCTTGGCTGTTTAGTTCACTTTGCGGGTCATACACGCTAACTTTCGCTCCTTTAGCCTCTAAGAGCTCTACAAACGCGGCTGCTGCAGACTCCGCGTTAACGGAGCCTAAAAACGCAATTCTGGCTCGCCTCAGAGTTTTTACGCTGCTTCGCATTGCATCCTGAACCAAGTTGGTTGCATGTCTAATCATATCCTCGTTTATTTGCCTCGCAAGCACGGCCAATCTGAGTTTCACGTTCAAGTTTTCCGCGCTTTCAAGCAGCAGATACACTTCTTTTCGGTTATCTTCTTCTGTAATGGTGGGTAAAACGCCGCCGTCATTCAGAAGGGCGAGTACCTCACTGTAGTCTACTCCTGCGTTTTCACAGAAAACTGCCATCTCGTTAGCTAAAGCTGCTTCGACATCACGTTTTACTGCAGCGAAAAGCGTCGCCAACTCTGCCATTTTTGAACCTAACGTTTTTTTAACGCCTCTTCTTGCAATGGTTCCAAAAACCACGCTTGCCGCGTTCAAACGGCAACGAGTAGCTCTTGATCTTCAAGGTGCCCCACGTTTTGAGCGGCGTTATAAGCTAAACCGAAATCTTTCCCCGCTCTAAGACCTGACATGTTCTCAAGGGTTTCCCTCAGTAAACCCCCTGTTAAACCAAACGCGGCAACACCTGAATACACAACCAAACTGCCTGTTTGAAGTGTTGTGCCCACCTGTTTGTAGACGCCTTCTGCCTCCGTGTAACTCAAAGTTTTTTTTGCGTTAACTTTTGGGTTAACCGCCAAGACCACAACGTCGCTTTCAGCAACCGCTTGTTTCAAATCGGTTGTTGCCACTATCTGCTCGGTTCTCACCAGCCGCTTCAACTTTGCTTCTGCGTCGCGGTCGCCTAGGCGCACTTTGCCCTTTACAACTCCCTTCACCGCGCTTTGGTCAGCGTCAGCGCATGTGACTTTGAACCCTGCATCTGCGAAGGCAACAGCGTAAGCGAGCCCGAGTTGACCGCACCCGACCACCCCTATTTTGTGTGCTGCTCTCTTTTCCGGGGTGTCCACCTCATCCGTTTTAAGGTTCAAACCAGCAGGCAGCTTACGTCACCTCCCACAGCGGCTCAGCAGGGCTTTCCTTAAATGGTTCCAAGCAGGGCGTTGAGTTTTACAGTGTATTCCTCAATCAGTTCAGTGGCGCGTTGCTGCGTTTTTGCTTCGGCGTACATCCTAAACGTGGGTTCTGTGCCGCTGGGTCTGAGCAGAATGGCACTTTTATCTTCAAACCAGATTTTTGCGCCATCCAGCGTGTTCACATTCATGCCCTGCAGCTCTTCTAGTAGCTTCTGTAAAAGTTTCTGTTTCTTGCTTTCTGGGCAGTCAACTTTACCCTTTTCGATGAAGTACTGCGGTTGCTCCCCAACCAGCTTAGAGAGTGTTTCTCCCCTCTCAGCCATGATTTCCAAAAGCAAAGCCGTCGTCATGGCGCCGTCACGCACAGCCTGGTGCGGCCCATAAAATACGCCGCCGTTTTCTTCGCCGCCAAGTTTCGCTTTAACTTCCTTCATTTTCTGAGAAACCGTGACGCTGCCCACTTTCGTCCACACAATTTCACCCTTGTAAGCGTCCGCCACATCCTTTATGAGCGTCGAAGAACTGACAGGAGTAACTATTTTTGAGTTGGGGTTTTTGAGGAGAAACTGCTTCGCGACAACCGCAAATGTTTTGTCCCCCATGTGAATTTGCCCTGTTTCGTCAACAAAAATGGATCGGTCCGCGTCGCCATCAAAAGCCACACCTAAATCTGCCCCGACGGCTTTAACTGTGTTGGCTAACTCAGCGAGGTTTTCAGGACGAGGCTCAGGCAATCTACCTGGAAAGGTACCGTCAATGTTCGCGTTAAGACTGGTGACTTTGCAGCCGAGCTCCCGAAGAAGAATCGGAGCCGTCAACCCCCCCACGCTGTTTGCGGCGTCAACAACCACATGAAATTTTTTAGCTGCAATTTTTGCGGCGTCAACGTGCTTTTTTATGGCATCCACGTATTCGTCGTTGACGCCGGGCAATTCTTGAACGCTGCCGAGTTGCTTCCACTCTGCGAACTGAAATTTGTTTTCAAAATAGATTTTTTCAATTTCAGTTTCCTGCTCGTGGCTAACTTCGATGCCGTCGTTCCAGATGGCTTTTATGCCGTTGTATTCCGGCGGGTTATGTGAAGCCGTGATTATGACGCCGCCGTCCATCTGATGGTTTTTAACCGCAAACTGCAGCGCCGGCGTAGGCGCCATCCCCGCAAAGAAGACGTTGCAGCCAGCAGCGGTGAGCCCTGAAATGACGGCTCTGGCGAACATGGGGCCACTCGTTCTCGCGTCATGCCCCACCAGCAGATTTCTTTTTTCACCAAAAAAAGTGCCAATGGCTAAGCCCACTTTAACCGCCATCTCTGGAGTTAATTCTCTGTTAACTATACCTCGAATACCATTTGTTCCGAAAAGTTTGTTTGAACTCATACGGTGCGCCTTCCCATTCTGTAGAAGGCATTCCTAAATTTTAATTTTGGCGTCACACAACACTTCTCGAGGAACCTCTTTACCCCTAAAAAAGCAATATACCCAAGAGGTGTATACTGAAGTTTAACAAAGAAATTCGCCTGTTGAGGAGAAACTTATGGAGGATCCATCTTCAATTGTCAAGTTGAAAACAGAGGGCGCTGAAAGAGTGATAAACGGCTTTGTTTTTGCGTGCACTAACAATTCACAGCAGGAATGTCTAAGCCGAATGCTCTTTGGGGCAAGTAAACAATACGGCGCAGTAGCAGTTAAAGTAAGAGCTGGCGACTTTCTTTTTTTGCATAACTTAGATACAGACGTGCTTTACGGTGTCTTTAGAGCTACATCAGACGGTAAAAAAGACATAGTTGCAGAAGCATGGGGAGGCAGCTACCCCTATCAAGTAACCGTGGAAGCCACGGGCAACATAGTCCCTTTAGCTAACGCCGCAGAGCTTTTCAAACAGATGAACATAAGACGGTCAACCATCCTACATGGAAGCAGCGTGGTGAGCCTTTGCAGCTTCTTTAGACCTTACAACGCTGAATCAAAAATGTGGCTGGAGGAGCTGTTAGCTTGCAAGGGTAAAAAGGACTTTGTAGTTGAGTCTGTCCGAAACTGGGAACTTTTAGGTAAAGCTCAAAAGTTG
>JBNVCD010000004.1:16304-22681 GCA_050410875.1 Bathyarchaeia archaeon
AGGAAGTGCCTGAGCTTCAAGCGACTACCCTGTGGGATTTTCCAAGGCAGAGTTACGGAAAAACAAAGAAGGGCGATAACAAGTATGCTGGAGTAACCCCTGCTGAACTAATATGGAACCTTGTATGGCGCTACACAGAACCCGGTGATTTAGTCGTGGATCCCATGTGTGGAAGCGGCACCACCCTTGATGTCTGTAGGGAAGAAGGGCGAAAAGCAATCGGCTATGACATTTGTCCTCCCAAATCAAGAAGCGACATCATACAGAACGATGCAAGAAAAATCCCGTTGCCCCACGATTGCGCTGATTTAGTTTTCGTGGATTCCCCCTACGGCGATAACATAAAATATAATGATCACCCACAAAACATAGGCAACCTTTCAAGTGAGACCCAAGCGTTCTACGATGAACTTGAAAAAGTAATCAAAGAATCACATAGAATACTCAAACCTGGCAAAATCCTCGGTTGGCTCATCGGAGACCAGTGGGTAAAGAAGAAAGCAACCCCTGTTGGTTTTCTCCTCTACAGCAGATTAACCAAGTACTTTGAAACAGTAGACATAATCTGCGTTGCCCGCCGAAATCAATCTTCAAACACTGGAATTTGGGCTAACCGCGCCCGCCGCTTCAACTTTTACCTGCGCGGTTTCAAGTATCTGTTTATAATGCGTAAACCATCAACTGAAGCAAAAATTGACGCAGAAGAAAGGAAAATCAACTGGGCATTCTACGAGAGAAACAGAAATGCCCCGAAAAGATAAGTTTTAACCTTTTCTCCTCAGACACAAACGCAACGCTCAAAGTTAAACATCACTGAATGCGCCTGCTTTTAGTATATTTTCACTAAACTTTACAATAACTGCTAACTTTGCCGTCTGCTACCTGAAGATTTTATGTGTCTTCGCAGATTTCTTTTGCGGGGCAAACCGAAGCGCCTTTTCTGAGGGCGACGCCATCTCTAACTTTGGCTTGGTCGGCGATGATGCAGCCCTCCACAATTTTAGTTTTTTTCCCCACAACGACGCCCTCGCCTATGAGAGCTCCAGTCACTGAAGCGAAGTCGCCGATTTTTGCGCCTGCAAAAACTACTGAATCACTTATGTGGGCGTTGCACCCCACTGAAACGTTTCTGCCTAAAACAGCGTAGGGCCCTATAACCGAGTTCTCCCCTATAACGACTCCTTTGTCAATGGCTACTGGCGGTTTAACTTCGAACTTGCCCTTTTTTTGTGTGTCCTGCGTGCTTCCTAAGGCGTCCAAGACGATTCTGTTTGTTTGCAGGTACTCTTCAGGTTTGCCCATGTCGATCCATAACCCTGAAACTTCATGTCCATAGAAGGCGTTTTGCTCAGCAAGTTTAGGGAAAACCTCGCGCTCCATAGATACGGCGCGTCCCGAAGGGATGTAATCGAAGATTTTTGGGCTAAGAACGTAGGCACCTGCGTTTATCAGCTTTGTAGGCGCTGTGCCTCTGGCTGGTTTTTCAATGAAGCGTTTAATTCTGTTGTCGGCGGCTAATTCGGCTACGCCATATCTGGAGGGATCCTCCACTTCGTGCAGGGCAATGGTTGCAACAGCTTTGTCTTCTCTGTGGCTCTCCCAAAGTTCTCTGTAGCTGAAATCTGCCAGTATGTCTCCGTTCAAAACTAGAAAGGGCGCGTCGTGGCCAATGAGTTTCTCTGCTCTTTTGAGGGGGCCTGCTGTGCCAAGAGGCATGTTGGGTGGGTCGCGGGAAAACTTTACTTTCAATCCATATTTTGGTAGCCGCTGCTGTTTGATGTGAAATTCCGTTAACGCGTTAACAGCCAAGATTACCTCGTCAAAGCCGCTCTCTGCAAGCCTCTCAAAGATCATCTGCAGCAGAGGCTTGTTGGCTATGGGGAAAAGCGCCTTTGGCCGCGTGCATGTTAATGGTCGCAGTCTGGTGCCAAAACCGCCTATAAGAATCACTGCTTTCAACGCTTTGCACCTTCTTTCAGTGGCGAGGTAACTATTCGTTGTTTTCTGAATATAAACCGTTTGAGAAGACGGTTTTCACTCCCACTCTATGGTAGCTGGAGGTTTATGCGTTATGTCGTACACTACCCTAGTAACTTCAGGAACTTCATTGGTTATCCGTGTTGAAATCTTCTCCAGTACCGCATAGGGAATTTGTGCAAAGTTGGCTGTCATGGCTTCTTGGCTTTCTGCAGCCCTAACAGCCACCACATAGCCATAAGCCCTCGAGTCCCCTTTGACGCCTGTCGCTTTCGTGTCAGTTAAAACGGTGAAGTACTGCCACAAGTTTTCATTTAGCCCTGCCTTCTCAATTTCTTCCCTGACGATAGCGTCAGTTTTTTTGGCAACTTTCACTTTCTCCTCGTTTAATTCGCCAATTATCCTCACAGCTAAGCCTGGACCCGGAAACGGTTGCCTATTCACTATCTCTTTGGGTAAACCAACCATCACGGCAACTTTGCGCACCTCGTCTTTGTAGAGGTCACGCAGAGGCTCTACAATTTTCTTGAATTTGATTTTAGAGGGCAAACCTGCAACGTTGTGATGTGACTTTATAACTTCCGAGTTCTTCCTGAACCCTGACTCGATGCGGTCGGGGTAAATGGTTCCCTGAATCAGGTACTGCGCGCCTGATTTCTCAGCGATTTCCTCAAACACCCTGATGAACTCTTCTCCAATGACTTTGCGTTTCTCCTCAGGGTCAACCACGCCCTTTAGCTTCTCCATAAAACGCTTCTGGGCATTAGCAACGACAAAGTTGATTCCAAACTTCTGAAACGTCCTGCTAATAGCTTCAGGTTCACCTTCACGCATAAAGCCGTGATCCACAAAAACCGCCGTCAACTTGTCTCCTAACGCCCGTGCTGCAAGCGCCGTGGCAACGCTTGAATCAATTCCGCCGCTCAAACCAATAATCGCCGTGGCGTCGCCTACTTCAGTTTTTACCTCGTTAACCATTTTCCCTATGAGGTCTTCCATTTTCCAGTTTGCTTCGCAGCCGCAAACGTCAAATACGAAATTGCGCAGCATCTGCATACCGTTTTTTGTGTGTACCACTTCAGGGTGCCACTGTAAACCATAAATCGCCTTACTCTTGTGCCGGTAAGCGGCAATAGGGCAGCTTTCTGTATGAGCTAAAGTTTCAAACTCGTCTGGCAGCTCAAAGACGGTGTCGCCGTGGCTCATCCAAACAACCTCTTTTGGCTTCATGCCCTTCAAAACGCCGACAGGTTTGTCTATGGCGACTTCGGCAACACCGTATTCCCGGTGCTCTGCAGGCTTAACTTTTCCTCTGACTACTTGTGCTATCAACTGGTGCCCATAACATAAACCTAAAACTGGCAACCCCAACTCCAGAATTGCAACGTTAATCTGGGGCGCCTCGGCTTCGTAAACGCTGGCAGGGCCTCCTGACAGTATTAAGCCTTTAACATTGAATTTTTCTTCTAACCTTTTGACTTCTTCAGGTGTAATGTCGTGGGGAACGATTTCTGAGTAAACACCTTGCTCCCTGACTCTTCTTCCGATGAGGTGGCAGTACTGCCCTCCGAAATCAAGAATCAGTATGGTGTCATACTTTGTTTGCATGCTTCAACTCACGGGTATTGGAGCCCCTTCCACAATTTAAAATTATCCGCCTTCAACCTCAAATGTAAACGTAAATCGCCTCTCCAGCTTCATCTTTAATGTTGCTTCCCCAAGCGCTTTAAGGCTCCTTTTAAGCTAAAATTTTATAAACCTAAACGTTTGTTAACTAAAAGAATGTTGGAAAAGAACTGCCGTTTTTGAAAAAATGTGCAGGAGGAACAAAAAGAGTGGAGTTAAACGACGTTGACAGCAAAATCTTAAAAGCCCTCCTCGAGGACGCCCGCTTCTCAAGCAGGCAGATAGCCAAAACCGTCGGCGTGTCCGTAGGCACGGTTCTTTCTAGAATCAAGAAAATGGAGGACGAGGGACTCATCAAAGGTTACGCTGCAATTTTAGACCACGAAAAACTCGGCTACGAATTAACTGTCGTTACAGAAATAACCGTTGCCAAAGGCAAACTGGTGGAAACAGAAGCGGAGATAGCGAAAATACCCAACGTGTGCAGCGTTTACGACGTAACAGGATTAACAGACGCCGTCATCATAGCGAAATTCAAGAGCCGCGAAGACCTTGGCGCCTTTACAAAGCGACTGTTAAATCTGCCCTACGTTGAACGCACCAACACCCATGTGGTGCTCAACACAGTTAAAGAAAACTTCCGTCTGCTCTGAAACAAATTTTTCTCCCTTTTTATTTAACTCAAAACTCTCCTCGTCGCAACTAATTATGTAATATTTTAAAATGAAAAAATTTTTAAAGAGAACCACTACATATAACTCGTCCGAAAACAAAAAAGGAGCGAACCTGACCGGTGAAAGCCTTATTTGTTTTTTTCGGCGTATTCGTATTTTGCAGTCTTTTGCTGGTAAACACAGTGCTTGTCATGGCGGCTGAACCTGGCTACTCACACATGGTTTATTCGCAGCAAACCGCCGTCACCATTGATGGAAAGTGGACCACCAATACAGAATGGGTTGATGGCCTGCAAACAAGCATCACCGCCAACGCCGTCTTCAGAGACAAATGGAACCTAGTATCCTTTGACCCCATAGTTGTCACCCAGACAATCCTCATCGAATTTTTATCTGACACCACCAATGACTCACAGGACTACTGGCAAATCTGCTTCGACGGAGGAACAGACGGCCCAACAGGCGGAAGCGCGCCGCAAACCGACGATGTAAGACTAGACATTGTTGGCCACAACACTGTAACGTGGTACCGCGGAACTGGAACAGGCTGGTCTCCCATGACTAACTCTCCTGATTCACAGTTCCAATGGAAAGACTCAATAAGCGCATCGCCCACCTCAAGCACACCCCACTGGATACTAGAACTTATTATAAACAAGCAAAATGTTGGAATTGGCCCCGCTTCGGCGCGCGGATAGCAGTCTACGATGCAAGCAACAGCGCAGCCGGCGTTCTCGCTTGGCCACCCACCTCCAGAGATGTCCCAGACGCTTGGGGAGACTTCCCCTATTCAGCAGAGGCAGCGCCAGCGTCACCTTCTCCTTCTCCAACGGTTACTCCTACGCCGGCAGCTACTGCCACTCCAACTCCCACGCCTACACCGACACCAACGTCCACCTTGACGCCTACTCCCACGCCTTCTCCAACTGTCACGCCATCTCCACAGCCGACGTCGTCTTCTAATGACGTCTACGTGATAATTGCTGTAGTAGCTGTTGTAGTGGTTGTTGTAGGGGCAGTTGCTTTCTGGAAACTGAGAAAGTAGCTGACTCCTCAATCTTCCCCATTTTTTATTTCAACGAATAACGCCGCAGTTATTAAAACAGCCTTGGTTTAATGTTTTAAGCCCAAGTTTAAAAACTCAGCAAATTAAAAGGGAGTACTTGGCGTTTCAGCATTGTTTTTTGATGTTTTGTTCTGGTGGCGCAATTGTTATTTGGGTTCCTGCGGGTACAGGTGAAGTTATCCAAACGTTGCCGCCGATAACGACGTTGTCGCCTACCACGGCGTCGGGGCCAAGCAGTGTCGCTCCTGAGTAGATTACAACGTTGTTGCCGATTGTGGGGTGTCTTTTTCTGCCTTTGATGACGCGTCCTTTTTCGTCTTTGGGGAAGCTTAGAGCACCCAATGTTACTCCCTGATATATTTTGACGTTGTCGCCAATTTCGGTTGTTTCTCCTATAACGACGCCTGTGCCGTGGTCTATGAAGAAGTTTTTGCCGATTTTAGCGCCGGGGTGAATATCTATGCCTGTAAGTGAGTGGACGTGTTCGCTCATGATTCTCGGGATGAGGGGGACTCCTCGCAGGTAGAGTTCATGGGCTATTCTGTAGGTGGTTATGGCGAGGACGCAGGGGTAGCTGAGTATGACTTCTTCGTTGCTCATAGCTGCGGGGTCGCCGTCGTAGGCAGCTTGGATGTCTCCGCTGAGTAGCTCTCTTATCTTCGGTATCTTTTCTAGCAGTTCTTTGACGATGACTTGGGCTCTTTTGTGGCACACGTCTTGGGGGCACTCTTTGACTTTGCGGCAGATGTGCTTGAGGCTTTTTTCCACTTCGGCTGTGAGTCTAACGTATATGGAGGTTAACGTGTTGCCCAAGACGTACTTCATGTTGGACTTGGTGATTTCGGTTTTGCCCAGGTAACCCGGGAAAACTACTGTGAAAAGGTCTTCGAGGACTTCTATCACCACTTTCTTGGATGGCAGGTCTTTTCCTTCTAGGTGGTCCATGCCGCCGAAGTCTTCGTAATTTTTGATTATGTTGTCCACAAGTTCAGGTAATCCTTTCTCTACCCAGTTGTCTTCCAGCTTTTCTTCTC
>JBNVCD010000050.1:0-8741 GCA_050410875.1 Bathyarchaeia archaeon
TTTAGACTGGTTTTGGCTACCACTAAGCCTCTGATTCCTGTTCTGTCAGCTACCGGTTGTGGGTCTCCTGCTTCTTTTAGGAGAAAGATGAGTTCGTGGCACATTTGCCGTTCGTTGCCACGCGTGGTTGAAGCGATCAGGTTAAAGTTGGCAAGCATCCTTTTTGAGGCTCCATATGGGGAATGTAGTTGGGATTATTTCTATTTATCTTTGAAAATATCCAAAAGGTTTACGGTGAACGACCAGCAGAAGCGAGTTTTCCTTTGCCGCCCCTTTTATTGATGTAACATTTGTTTGGAAAAGCTGGGTCAGTGTTGGTTTGGCTTTATTCACAGCCTTCACTATCTAAAGCTCCTAGCCGTCGCCTCACATCATCCCCAGTAGATTTTTACTGTTGCGGGCTTATCAGTTTTGTCACTTTACCAGTCGAATATTTAGGTAAAACATCTGGTTAAGCCTGAACTTGCCCTGTAACCTACGACATTTGACGAATAATAACGTTTAAACTCCGCTTTGGCAAGGTAACTTAGTACCAGCTTTCAAGTTGGAGGTGAAAAACAAATGCTGTTCTATGAAGAAGACGAAGAGTGGGAAGAAGGCGAAGAAGAAGAGTGGGAAGAAGAAGAATGGTAAACTAAGCAACACCCTCAAACTCTTAACGTTTTATTTTTTGTCTTTCACGCGTTTTCCATGTCATGTTTCCGCTTATTTTTATGGTCATGATTTATAACTGCCTAAAGCGTTGATATTCGCGAAGAGTCATGACTCGCATAGCTGTAATGAACTACGACAAGTGTAAACCCAAAAAATGCAATCAGTTATGCATAAAATATTGTCCTATGGTGCGCAGCCGCGTTGAAGCAATACGTTTTGAACAAAACAAGATCATAATCTCAGAAAAGCTCTGTAGTGGCTGTGGTATATGCGTCAAAAAATGTCCCTTTGCGGCTATAAGCATAGTTAACTTGCCTGATGAGCTGGAGAAAGACTGCAGTCACCGCTTTAGCGAAAACTCCTTCAAACTTTTCAGGTTGCCTACTCCTTCGCCGGGTACAGTTTTGGGTTTGTTGGGTCAAAACGGAATTGGCAAAAGCACCACTCTTAAGGTTCTTTCAGGCGAAATTAAACCTAACCTTGGTAACTTCCAAAAACCGCCTGAATGGAGTGAAATCATACAATATTACCGTGGGTCTTCACTGCAAGAGTACTTCCAGAAAATGAGCGAAGCTAACCTCAAAATCAGCCACAAACCTCAGTACGTGGACAAAATCCCAAAAGCTGTCACGGGGAAAGTGAAGGATCTTTTGGAGAAAATTGATCAAAGAAAAGTGCTCAGCAAACTCTCAGAGGACTTGGAGCTCAAGAAAATCTGGGATCGAGACTTAAATGTACTCAGCGGCGGCGAACTTCAACGCGTAGCCGTAACCGCGGCTCTGTGCAAAGAAGCAGACGTGTACCTTTTCGACGAGCCATCCAGCTACTTGGACGTTAAACAACGTTTACACGTTGCTAAAGCAATCCGCAGTCTTAAAGAGCAGCAAAAAACCGTCATCGTAGCAGAGCATGACCTAGCAATAATCGACTATTTGTCTGACCAAATCTGTATTTTTTACGGCGAGCCAAGTGTGTACGGTGTAGTTTCACATGTACACGGTGTAAGAACAGGCATCAACATTTACTTGCAAGGTTACATACCTGACGAAAACATAATGTTCCGTCGAGAATCCATTATCTTCCACGAAAAACCGCCTGCAGTGAACGTTTTTGGCAGCGAAGTATTGTTGAAATGGGGGCAAATAGAGAAAACATTCGAAGGCTTCAAACTTACTGCGGAACCAGGAGAAATTCGCCGCGGCGAAATCATCGGAGTGCTAGGTCCAAACGGCATCGGCAAAACCACATTCGTTAAGATACTAGCAGGATTAGAAGAGGCCGATGACAAACAGAAATTTGGAGAATTAACAGTGAGCTATAAACCGCAATACATCGCCGCAGATTACCCCGGGACGGTGCAAGAATTGTTGATGAACGTGGCAAAGGAGAATTACACTTCCAGCTACTATAAAACAGAGATTCTGCAACCCCTCAAGCTGGAGCCTCTCCTTGACCGCTACGTGATGGAGCTCAGCGGCGGTGAACTGCAAAAAGTGGCAATCGCTGCCAGCCTAAGCCGCAAAGCTGACCTTCTCCTCTTAGACGAACCCAGCGCCTACTTGGACGTTGAAGAGCGGCTTAACATGGCAAAGACCGTCAGACGCATAGTTGAAGCTCATGGTACTCCTGCCTTTGTAGTTGAACACGACGTGGTCACTCAGGACTTTCTCGCTGACCGCTTAATGGTTTTCAGTGGTGAACCAGGCGTGTTAGGCAATGCAAAACCACCCACGACGTTACGTAAAGGTATGAATTCCTTCTTGAAAGAGATGAACATAACTTTCCGCCGGGATTCAGTGACGCGGCGCCCAAGAGTCAACAAAGAGGGCTCTAGATTAGATGTCATGCAAAAGGAAATCGGTGAGTACTACTACACACGTGTAATCCGCCAAAAATCCCCGTAACTTTCAGTTAAAGCTGTTTTTTTTAAGTCAAAATTAACCTTGTTCTGGCAAAAGCGGGCTGCTGCGAGGCTTTATTTGAATTTGTACAAGTGCAAACTTTATCTAAACCTAACTTTTCTTCGTTAATAGACTGGGCTTTTTTTGCTCAAAAAAGGTAGTTAACTTAAAGAACAAGCTCAAACATATCGTAACGGAAAATGAGAATTTCCCGACTTTACTGGTGAGGCTAAAGGGTGGCACAAACAACCTTCGAAGAAATAAGTGCATCAGACTTTTTCTATCGGAACCGTGACATAGCAGGCTTCTCAAATCCGTCTAGAGCCATATTTGTTGCCATCCGCGAAATCGTAGAAAACGCCTTAGACGCCGCAGAGAGCCACAAGATCCCCCCAGACATTTATGTACGTTTATCCTTCGAGGGAGAAGCCACAAAAGACACCCAAATTTACAAATTACGTATCGAAGACAACGGCTCAGGTATTCAACCCGAGTTCATACCATCCGCTTTCGGCCAAGTGTTGTACGGTTCCAAATACAAGTTGAAGCAAACCCGCGGGACATTTGGTTTAGGCGGCAAAATGGCTTTGCTGTACGGGCAAATCACCACTCATCAAGCAGCTCAAGTGACCTCCAGCACAGGCAACCAAAACAAGATCTACTCATTTAAGCTAATGATTGACATCCAACATAACCGGCCGATAATTCTGGATCGCAAAGTATTCATAAACAAAGATAACTGGCGTGGCACCATAATCGAGTTCACTCTTGAAGGCGACTACCTACGCGCCATGCCTAAAATTCTTGACTACTTCAAACAAACCGCCATGGTAAACCCCTACGCGAATCTAACGTTTGTAGATCCAAAGGGGCGCCTCTACAAGTGGACGCGAGTAACCACAGAAATGCCTGACCCGCCAAGAGAAACATTGCCGCACCCCTACGGCGTAGACGTGGAGATGCTGCAGCGCCTTATAAATATAACCACGGATACAACGATGACAGACTTTCTGATACATCACTTCCACCGTGTTGGCGGAATCACTGCACAGAAGTTTTTAGAGTTCAGCGGTTTAAACCCGACTAAAAACCCCAAGAATCTGACTCATGAGGAAATCGTTAAATTAACCCAGAACTTGAAGAAGTTCAAAGACTTTTTGCCGCCAGACGCCAGTTGTCTTTCCCCGCTAGGCGAGGAGTTGCTGCGTGCAGGCATCCAAAAAGAACTCCAACCTGAATATCTGGTTGTTTACCAGCGGCAACCTTCCTCTTACGCGGGTCACCCCTTCATCGTTGAAGTGGGCATGGCCTATGGAGGCGGAGTACCCAGAACGGGTGGTTTTATACTTTATCGTTTTGCCAACCGCATTCCTTTACTCTACGACGAAGCCAGCGACGTTTCCTCTAAAGTTATTAGTTCTATGAACTGGAGTCGATACAAAGCCTCACCTGACATGCCTATTGCAATTGTAGTACACATTTGTAGCACCAAAGTTCCCTATAAAACAGTTGGAAAAGAATTCATAGCAGACCGCTCTGAAATCCGCCGCGGCGTTGCGAACGCACTTCGTAAAGTTTCGCGGCAACTTGGGCATTTTTTGTCTCGTCGAGAGAATGTAATAAAAGAAAAGAAGCGTATAACAATTTTTGCTAAATATTTGCCTCGAATTGCCCAGTTTTCCACAACTTTGGCGGGTAAAAAGAAAATCCCCAGTGTTGAAAAATTGTTGAAGAGCGTACAGAAATATGGCGCAGAAAATGAATAGAACCAAGATTTTAGATAAAAGGCGAGAAGTAATTGACACACTAAAACTGTTTGGCGCTGAAATCTATTCTCAGTTAAAGAATGGTGTTTTTCCAACTATAAATATACCTAGCCGTAGTACAGACAACATTTACTATGACCACAAAACAAGACAGTATGTCCTCGGAGAAAAAGTTGTTAGCCGAAGTGCTCGTAACGTCAGCAATATTAAACCCTTAGCACAATTGGTTTGGGCTGCCCTATTCAGTCACGAACTCACTGCGCAACGCAAAACCAGCACCTTAAGAGACGTTTACTACTCAGCTCAAGCGTACGAGATGACATTCACCGACCAGCAAGAATCCAACAACATCATAACCGATCTTGAAACTATAACCGGTTTTAGTCGGGAAGACTTTGGCATTTTCCCTGAAGAACGTTCTGCAATATTTGGCGACCTAAACATAGAATACACTGTACCGGGGTACGAAGGCAAAACCTTGAATCTCACAAGTCACCCGGACGGCGTCTTGATTGGTCCCGCGTTGACTTCTGCCGAGTTCGCCAACACAAGTGCCGACAAAGTAATCGCAATAGAGAAAGGCGCCCTATTCACACGGTTTATTGAAGAAAAAGTGTACAGTAAACACAAAGCTTTGCTGATTTCATGTGGCGGTCAAGCACCAAGGCAAACCCGAAGCTTCATCCGGCGCCTACATGACGAATTAAACTTGCCAGTTTACATTCTGACGGACGGTGACCCATGGGGGATGCATATAGCCCAAGTAATCATCTCAGGCTCAGCTAACGCAGCGCACCTGCGTGAATTAAACACGCCTGACGCTGTTTGGAGCGGCGTTTGGGCAACAGACATCGTGAACTACAAGCTGCCCACTGACCCCTTAGACGAGGTGGACATAAAAAGGCTCTACGAGCTGCAGCGGGACCCAAGATACCAGACTGACCCAGTTTGGCAACGTGAAATCCAAATGTTCCTGAAGATTAAACGTAAGGCGGAGCAAGAGGCTTTCAGCAAATATGGGTTGACCTATATTGTGGATGAATACTTGCCTAATAAACTAAGCAGCAAAAAATAAAGCTCTCATCAAATTCTGGTAGACATGCTTTTAGTAACCAAAAACTGAGCGCTACAAAGTAGGAAAAAGTTGGAAGCTGCATAATTTAAGAGTTGCCGTTTTTCAATAAGGCTGTTACGTCTTCTCCAAGTGGCATAGCATTTCAAACATGACTTTTGCAGCGGCGATCGCCGAGATGCCTTGGTCGTAGACAGGCGCAATCTCCAACACGTCAAACCCAACTACCCGTTTGTCGCATAGTGCGCATGCGATGTCTAAAAGGTCGCCTGTGGTGATGCCGTCTGCTTCCGGGTTCTGCACTGCAGGCGCAAACGCTGGGTCTACGATGTCCATGTCTACGGAGAGATAAACGTTTTCGTAAGGCTCCAACTTGCGCTTTAGTTGCTCCACTATGCTTTTTGCGCCTTCCCTTTTTATCTGCTGTGTGGCGAAAAACTCTATTCCTGACTTTTTAGCGTACACAAGTTCGTCTTGGCAAACTGACCTTGTTCCAACCTCGATGATTTTTGCTGGCTTGACTTCCTCGTTAACCAGCTGCATAAACGTTGTATGCGACAGCTTCAAACCCATGAATTCTTTACGTAAATCCAAATGAGCATCAAAACTCACCACCGCCGTTTTCTTTGCTTTTGCTCCCAAACCTTTCATTATCCCCAAAGTTATAGTGTGTTCTCCACCTATGGCAACGGGAATTTTTCCAACCGCAACAATGTCTTCCACCACTAGCTTAAGTGTATCCACAGTTTTCTTTGGGTCAGTACTTACATGCACATCCCCCACGTCATGCAAAGGTAATTCCTCCACATCCATGCCTGTGCGGAAACTGTATGTTTCAATGTTTAACGAGGCTTGACGGACAGCTGTAGGCATGAACCGTGCACCCGTACGATACGTACTTGTCACGTCAAAAGGCACGCCAAAAACGATGTACTTTGCTTGCTCCAAGGGCTTTTGGAAACCGCTGAAAACATTTGATTGGGAAGTAAACAACTCCAGATGACTCATCTTTAATCTTTCCTGTTTCGGCTTCTCATAATCCATAAAGTTACTCAAAACTTTTTTGGTCAACAACTTTTAGGTTAGCCTTTAAGCTGGTTTTACATTCATCGCGGAAGGCTTGACTTAACAACTTTTTAAGCCACATCGTTCAGTAGAACGCCTTCAATTTGTAGTTCAAATTTAATTCCCTAACGTGTCTAGGCGCAAGAGAACCTGCAGAAAGGGCGGCTTCCGGGGGGAACCTGCATAGTAGTTGTAGCTTTGTCAATGATTTGTTATCTCGGTTGTAGCTTGAAGTAACCGTTGTAGCCGTGGCTGAACATTAAATTTATTAGCTAACTCCTCACTGCATAAAGGTTAAAGGCGAACCAAAGTGGCACTCAACTTAGCATCTAAACTTAAAAACGAAAAACCTCTCACCCTTGCATCTATCGCATTTTACGGCTTAGCCGGGCTAATCCTCCTTATAATGCTGCCCCTGAGCAATTACCCACCCCACATAGGCTTACTTGGAGTAACCAGCCTCATAGCCGCTTATGGACTGATAAAGAAACGGTTCTGGGCAAGCTGGCTTGTCGCCGTGCTGTTCTTCGTAGTTACCGCCTCGGTTGTTTACACGTTATACTACATTATAGGCGTCGACGTGCTCGCAACCGTAGCTATGGGTGCATATTTGGTTTTAACTTGGATTTTCACGGCGTACACTTTATCTAAACGTAAGACAGACTAGCTGCTGTCTCCCAGTTTCAAAGGCTCTCTTTGAAGAGCCGCACCACAACCTCTTCATCAACATCTATGAACTGTTGGTTTTCAGGGATCTCCACGAACCCGTCAGCTTTAGCCAAAGTTGTTATGGCCCCAGAAGCTCCAGACTCCACTGGTTCAGCAACTAACCGTTTTGCTGCATCACGCTCCAGCTTGACGGTGACAAAGGTTCGCCTGCCCTTAGCTGAAAACATTCTTTTGGAGGCGTAAGCCTTAACTGAACCTGCCTCCCGAGGCTGCTTGCCCGCCATGATTTGAATAACCGGCCGCGCCAGTAAATGAAACGTAAGCAGCGCTGAAGCTGGATGCCCTGGAAACGAAAAAACCGGTTTCTTTCCAATGAGCCCCAGCGTCACAGGTTTTCCCGGTTTGAGGGCAACCCCTGAGAAAATCAGTCCTGGCTTACCCAGAGAATCAACAGTGACGGGCACAATATCTTTGGGTCCAACTGAGACGCCGCCTGACGTCAACACCATGTCCGCCGAAGCTAAAGCGTTCTCCAAGGCTTTGCGCAGCGTTTCTTTCTCGTCAGGGATGACCCCCATGTAAAGGGGGTTTCCGCCGCTTTCCCGAACTGCAGTGCAGAGGCTGTAGGCGTTTATGTCGTAGATTTTACCTGCAGGCAAGGGTTTACCAGGCTCGGTGACTTCGCCGCCTGTGGAGAGAACCGCAACCGTAGGCATCTTGAAAACTTCAACTTTTGATTTGCCCAACGCGGCTAACACGCCAATTTCGCGTGAACCTAAAGTTTGACCCGCTTTGAGTATAGTTTCGCCTTTCTTTATGTCTGAACCTGCCTTTTGGATGTTTTCGCTTTTTGTAACTGAACTGTAAACCAGTAGCTCACTGTTCTGTCGATGTGTATCTTCAACCATTACTACGGCGTCGGCTCCTTCAGGAACAGGGGCACCTGTGACAATTTCTGCAGCTTCGCCGGCTCTCACCGACAGCTGGGGTAACTCGCCGATGTGCACGCTACCGCAAACTTTGAGCTTTAACGGCTGGTTCTCCTCTGCCCCATAGGTGTCTTCGGCTTTAACTGCGTAGCCATCCACTGTTGACCTGTGAAAGGGCGGAATATCCAGCTCGGCAACGGCGTCTTTGGCGAGGACACGATTGTAGGCTTCTAAAAGCAAAATCTCTTCGGTGCCGAGCGGTTCAGGTTTAAGCTGTTGCGTTATGGCCCTCTTTGCTTCCTCGTAGGTGAGTAGCCTTCTAAACATTGAGGTTCCCCTATTCTACCTCTGCAAAGAGGTGAACTGTCACGGTTTCGCCTTCCGCTAAGCCTTCGCGGTTTTCAGGTACAATAACGTAGCCGTTGGCTTTGGTCATAGTGGAGATTGTTCCTGAACCTTTTGCGCTCACAGGGTCGGCAGCAAAGTCATCATTTTTCTGAATGACTCTCACACGCACAAAGTTTTTTCTACCCAAGGCGGTAGCGACTTTACGTGTCATTTTGGCTTTTATAGTGGGGCGTGCTTCTTCTTTTTGGAGTCCTAACATTTTGCAGATAAGTGGTCTGCCGAAAATCTCAAACCCTGTGATTGCCGCAACAGGGTTGCCTGAAAGGATCAGAACAGG
>JBNVCD010000051.1:0-828 GCA_050410875.1 Bathyarchaeia archaeon
CTTTAAACTTTCAGCTATGCTTTCAGATGTGTATTGAAGAGGAATCAAGTTTACGTGGATGCCGTTGATTTTGAGTTCCTCTGCCGTTTTCGGGCCAACCGCGATTATAAAAGGCTTTAGCATTGCCCGTTTGAGTATGTCTAGCATTTTTAGTTTTTCAGCTATGTTTAGTAGATGCCTTACACCGTTGACGCTCATGAAAACTACGTAGTCCACTTTTCCCGATGCTGTTTCTTGGATAAATTTTTCGACAGGCGACCAGTCGGAGACCTCTTTAATTTCTATTGTTGGTATAAAGTAGGGAACTCCTCCTTTTTCACGAATTATCTCCGCCGTTTTGTCTGTTTGACCTAGGGGGCGGGTTATGGCTATTGTTTTTTCCTTCAAAGTCAGGGTTTCCTGAACCATGCCAGCTTCCTCCCTAACTTCACCACTTCCCCTATGACGATCACTGCTGGAGGCTGTATTTTTTTTGCCTTTGCCTCTTCTACAATTGAACCCAACTCGTTGATGAGTACACGTTGCTGTTTTGTTGTTCCCTGCTCGATTATGGCAGCAGAAACTTGTGGGTCTAAACCGCCATTAACCAGTTTAGCTACAATGTCCCCCAAAGATTCTATGCCCATCAGGATGACAATTGTGTCTGCTGTGGTTGCAATTTTTGCCCAGTCTATGAACTTTTCTGCTTTTTCTGCTCGGTGCCCTGTTACAACGGTTACGGATGCAGCGTAATTTCTGTGTGTTAACGGTATTCCTGCGTAGGCGGGTGCTGCAATCGCCGACGTAACGCCGGGGACAACCTCAAATTTGATGCCGTTTTCCACTAGT
>JBNVCD010000051.1:838-8731 GCA_050410875.1 Bathyarchaeia archaeon
CTAGTGCTTCTGCTTCTTCTCCGCCTCTACCGAAGATGAAGGGGTCTCCCCCCTTCAGTCTAACCACGTCGTTTCCTTCAAGAGCTAATTTCACAAGGAGTTCTGTGATTTTTTCTTGGGTAACCACATGTTTTCCTGTTCGTTTTCCAACGTAGATTTTTTTTGCGCCCGCAGGGATGAGTTTTAGAATCTCCGCGCTGACCAGCCTGTCATAGACTACTATTTTTGCATTTTTCAAAAGTTCATGTGCTTTTAAAGTAAGTAACTGTGGGTCTCCTGGACCTGCGCCTACAAGAAACACTTTACCCGACGCCATATTTTTCTCTCCATTCTTCTTCAATTTGTTTTGCTCCTTGGGCTACAAGTTTCTGTGCGACTTTCTTCCCTAATTCTTCTGCTTCAGCAACTTTGCCTTCCGCGAAAGCGGAAATCCTGTTCCTTCCATCTAAATTGAACATGACTCCTCGAAGCGACAGAAAATTTCCGTTGGCTCTCCCAACAGCGCATATGGGGACGCGGCAGCCTCCGCCAAGTTGCCTCATCAAACTTCTTTCAGCGGTTACTTCTGCTCTTGTTTGGGGGTGCTCTATGGCTTGGAGTAACCCCTGTGTTTTTGCGTCGTCCTTCCTTGTAACTATGGCCAATGCTCCTTGCGCAGGCGCTGAAGGAAACTCCTCTAACGAAAAACGTTCCGCAATCAAGCTTTCCAAATTCATTCTTTGGAGTCCTGCTTCGGCAACGATGACGCCGTCAAGTTCTCCACTTTTAACCTTCTTAATTCTTGTATCAAGGTTACCTCGTAGAGGTACGACCTCTAAATCGGCACGAATAAATTTTACCTGCGCTAAACGTCTTAAGCTACCGGTGCCGATGATGGAGCCTTTTGGCAGCGTTTTAAGGGACAACTTGTCTTTTGAGATGAGCACGTCATGTGGCGACGCACGTTTAGGCACAGCGGCTATTATGGTGCCTTCAGTTTCCACAGTGGGGACGTCTTTTAAACTGGAAACCGCGAAGTCAATTTCTCCCCTTAGGAGGGCTTGGTCAATTTCTTTTTCAAATATACCTTGCCTATCTATGGTGAAAAGTGGTTGTGTATTTTGTGTGTCTCCAAGAGTTTTAATTATTCGAATTTTGAACTCAACATGCGGGTGTATCAATTTGAGTTCTTGCACAACCTTTTCGGTTTGTGCAAGAGCAAGTGCGCTTCCTCTAGTGCCGACGGTCAGAATCATGTTTAAGCATTCCTGTTTGCGTTTGCTGCTGCTTTCAGGGATTTGTCAAAGGCGTTTATGGTGTACTTGAGGTCTTCTTCGTTGTGGGCGGTTGATAAGAAGCATGTTTCAAACTGGGATGGCGGTATAAAAACGCCTTGTCTGAGTAATTCTTGGAAATAAGCTTGAAATTTTTTTATGTCTGAGTGCTTTGCGCTTGTGTAGTCGTAAACTGGTGTTGGTGTGAAGAATATTTGGAACATAGATGCTATACTGTAAACTTGAGCCTCTAAGTGGTGCTCTGAGGCTAAATCTGAAAGTGCTTTTGTGAGTTTTTGGCAGTTCTTTTCTAGCGTTGGATAAATTTCTTTTTCTTTTTCATTCAGAATGCGAAGCATTGTGGAGGCGGCTTTTACGGATACAGGGTTGCCGTTGAAGGTTCCTGCCTGATAGACTTTACCCGTGGGTGAGATGTTCTGCATTATCTCCTTCTTGCCTCCAAAAACGGCGATGGGAAAACCGCCGCCGATTACTTTGCCTAGGGTTGTCATGTCGGGTTTTATGTTGTAATATTGTTGGGCACCGCCGAGTGATAGTCTAAAACCCGTGATTATCTCATCAAAAATAAGAACTACACCATATTTTCTGGTGAGTTTTCTTAGGGCATCTAGGTATCCCTTCTCTGGCAGGATAAGCCCAATGTTGCCCATAACTGGCTCAATAATCACAGCGGCTATCTCGTTGCCTTCTCGTTTACATGTTTCTTCTAACATTTCAGTGTTGTTATAAGGTAAAACGATGGTGTTGCGAGTTGTTTCCTCGGGAATTCCTGCGGATGTGGGCGTTCCAAAAGTAGTTGCGCCTGAACCTGACTTCACCAGTACACTGTCGTGTGCCCCGTGAAAACACCCTTCAAATTTGACTATTTTCTTTCGCCCCGTGAACCCTCTTGCGGCTCTTAAGGCGTGCATAGTTGCTTCAGTGCCTGAGTTGACCGTGCGTAGCATCTCTAGAGAGGGCACTGTCTTGCTTACGTGTTCTGCAAACTTGATTTCTAGCTCGGTAGGCGCGCCATAGAGTGTACCGTTGACCAATTGTTCTTCAACGGCTTGCCGTATATCGCTGTTTGAGTGGCCAAGCAGTAAGGCGCCGTATGCCATGCAATAGTCTACATAGATTTCGCCATCTGTACTGTGTAGTTTTGAGCCTTGAGCTGACTCAACAAAAAAAGGGTGGGGATCAAAAGCGCGGACAGGACTGTTTACTCCGCCGGGAATCACGTTTTTGGCTTTTTCAAAGAGGTCTTTTGATTTTGTTAAGTTGCGTTTAGCCATGATTTCACATCTTTAGCGAAATACGTTATTATTAGGTCAGCGCCAGCGCGTTTAATGCTGTTCAAAGTTTCGCAAATCGCTGCCTTTTCATCTATCCACCCGTTTTGGGCGGCTGCTTTAAGCATAGCGTACTCGCCACTTACGTTATAAGCGGCAAGTGGAACACTGAATTTTGTTTTAGCGGCATGAATTATATCTAAGTATGCCATGGCCGGCTTAACCATTAATATATCAGCCCCTTCGTTTATGTCCAACTCCATCTCCCGCAGTGCTTCTCTGGGGTTTCTATAACTAAGCTGGTAGGTTTTACGGTTGCCAAACTGTGGTTTTGACTCCACGGCTTCCCTGAAGGGACCATAAAAGCTTGAGGCAAACTTTGCTGAATACGCCAATATGGCTGTTTGGTCAAAGCCTGCATCGTCTAGCCCTTCTCTGATGAGTTGGACTTGCCCGTCCATCATGGCTGATGGTGCCACTATATCTGCACCGGCGTTAGCATGGCTGACGGCAACTTTCTGGAGTACTTCTAAGGTAGAGTCATTTTGTATTTTATGGTTTTCCACTATGCCGCAGTGTCCATGACTTGTGTACTCGCAAAGGCAAACGTCGCTTATTACCACAAGGGTGTCGCCAAATTCTTTCTTTAAAGTGTAGATGGCTTTTTGAATAACGCCGTTTTCAGCGAACGCCCCTGATCCCGTTTCGTCTTTTTTTGACGGTACACCAAATAGAATCACTGATTTTACGCCCTGCTCTAAAATTTGCCTTGCCTCATCTACAACTTGATTAAGCGGTAGCCTATAATAATCGGGCATAGACCCTATTGGTATAGGGTTTTTTGCTTTTTCATCAACAAAAATGGGATACACTAAATCGCTTGGGTCAACTTTAACGTCGCTCATAATCTCCCGTAACGCTTGTGTTGCGCGGAGTCGCCTCATTCTCACAGTTGGGAAACTCATGTTTTGCTTCTCTCCTCAGGTTTACTTGCTATTTGCAGATGTTTTTCTATAACTTTAATTGCCAATTTTTGTGCCTCTCTGTACCTGCCTTCTCTTACGGCCTTCTTTATATCTGAATCTTGTAGTATTGTATAGAGCACTTCCCTCCGAACTTTTTGTGCCTGAACTTTACGCCTGAGCGTTTTTCTAACGTACCCTTGGAGTTTAACCTGCAGCAGATCCTCTTTTGTGATCATGCTTTCAATTCGCTGTCGAAGAATACTTGCCATCGCTGGACTTTTACCCCCTGTAGATATGCCAATCCGCACATCGCCAACTTTTGCCACAGCTGGAAGTGTAAAATCACTCATTTTCGGATTGTCTGGAGCGTAAACCATCAAGCAATTTGCCTTTGCACACCTGATAAGTTCTGCGTTAAGCTTATGATCATTAGTCACTGCTACCATTATGTCGGGCTTGGGGTCAAAGTTGCTCATAAAATCTGCAGCGTTTTTTACTTCTGTTTGTAGCAAGTTAATCTTTCCTTTTTGAGCTAACTGTTCAATTTTAGGTGAAAAAGATTTGCTGACCACTACAATGGATGCTCCCGCCTCAAGTAAATTAGTGGTTTTCCTGTAGCTTTCAGCGCCACCGCCAACAACAACCACGCGTTTTCCAACCATTTTGAGGTCCACTAACATTTTTCTTCTGTTTCCTCTGCAAGTTTTTTGAAACTATAGTCTTCGGCGAGTGCGCTTTTGAATTTTTCCGAGAACGCTAAATAATCTACAGTTTTTTTCTTCGGCTGCGTCGCAAGCGCAACTATTTTGTCTATGTCCAAATGTTGCTCTGCAGTTTGAAGGGCTTTGCCTCCGAACTCTTCATATTTGATTTCCACTTCTGGAATTGCGCCTCGCCCTTCCAAATCAACGCGTGGAACTAAACAAACCACTTCAACTCCAGCGTTTTTCAGTGTTTGCTTAAGAAGGCTGTAGATTTCCTCTGTGAGGTAACTCATGCGGATTTTGTTGAAGATTACGCCTTTTACGTTTACTCCCAGTTTCTTCATTAACTTTACATAGTTGAGAGTATTTACCAGTGCGCCCTCAACGCCTTCTTTGTCGCAACCGACAACCACCACTGTTGATGCATCTAAAACCGCGGCCACCTCTGCAGTTGAACTGGGCCTTTCCGCCTTATCCATGAGTAATCCTGTAAAAGCACTCATAGCTCCTTCGACTATGAGAAGGTTATAATCTTTTTTTGCTTCGTCAACGGCGTCAAAAACGGGTTTCCAGCCGCTTCCCCCAATTTTAATCGAAGAATAAGCGTGCATGGGCTCTTTTATCAGATAAAGCGATGGCACCAAGTCACGTATGTCTCCGCCAATTTTTAACACGCCTACGTTGTAATCCCGCTTTTTTAGAGCGGCGGCTAAACCCGTAACTACAAACGTTTTCCCTGCACCGCTGCCTAACGCAGTTACTAGTAGAAGGTGTACGTTTTGCAATTTTTTGCTCTTCTGATTTTTGAGCTTTATGTTGGTTGAAATACCGACTTCACTTTTAATTGCTCTCTGCAGCTTTGCGTTTTTTGCTCTAATGTTCCGTAACTCTTTTGCGTTTATGTCGAGTGATTTAGTGATTCCCTCAATTATTAGGGGGTTTTGATCCAATAAGGCATGTATCATTACGCCAATTACGTTGCCCTCTTTATTGGTGACTCCTGAAATGAGGGTTTGTTCGTCTTTGCGATAGTTGAGACGTTTCGTGTGTGAGGCAAGAATTGGTTTTGCGCTTTTGCCAATGGTTATTTTGCCGTAGGTGTGGCAGTGAAAACCTGCAACTTCCGCGTTTACTTTCTCTGTCAAATAGCTTTTGTCTATTACTGTCGCCCGAACCTGATCGGTGCAAATTAACGGTTTGAACTCCACGTCTAGCAACCCTATTCCTTCACGGATAATAGGAGTACTTGACAATCTACCAATGTCTGTTCCCTTTGAAAGGATCTGAAAGCCTGAGCAGATGCCAAGCACAAATTTTCCAGCATCTGCCATTTTCAAAATTTCCCGTAAAATACCCTGCTTTACTGTCTGCGACTCAACAAGGCTGCCGCCGGGAACTATCAGCATATCTAAAACTTCTGAGCTCTTTTTCCCTGCAACCAACCCGTCTTCGCAGACAACATCAGTTGGTAAATTGCCAAAACCCTCAAAACAGGGTAGCGCCCCCGGCAAATAAACCAACCCAATTCTGTGCCTCATCTGGCTCCCTGATTTTCACTTTTTGGTTAATTACGACAAAGCTTATATTTAAGGCGGTCGGTTTATCCAACCATGCGCTCGTTTGCCAAAGCGTTCCAGCTAATTAACGTACGATTAACGCATAAGACGGCAAGCGTGCCATTGCTGGAAGCCGCATCTTTTAAAGACAAAAAGAAAGCTTTAGTTGATTTTTGTAGTTTAACTGGTGTGCGTGAATGTGTTCTTCTGCAGACTTGCAATCGTGTGGAGCTTTACCTCCTAAGCGATGATTGTGCGGACACCGCTGACTTAGTTAGAGAGCGCTTAATCTGTAAAGTTGGCGGCTTAGCTTCAGAAATATCGCGTGCCATCGAGATATCCTTTGATGAGGCTGCTTTGATGCATCTTCTCCGCGTCGCCGCAGGTTTAGAATCCATGGTCATTGGTGAAGACCAAGTTATCACCCAAGTTTGGGATGCTTACCTTGAGGCGGAAGATGCAAAAACCGTCGGGCCCGTCTTTAAACATTTGTTTAGACGAGCTGTCAAAATTGGTCGGCGCGTAAGAAAAGAAACAGGCATCAATAAAGGTGCTGTGTCAGTTGGCTCTGCAGCGGTTGAGTTAGCTGAATCTTTACTGGGCAAGCTTGACGAAAAAAGAATTCTCGTCATGGGAGCAGGAGAAATGGGAACTTTGGTGTCGAAAGCTCTAGCCAAGCGCTGTCTTAATCCCGTTTTTATTGCTAACCGAACCTACGACCGTGCAGTTCGCTTAGCTGCTGAACTTTCAGGAAAGGCAGTCAAATTTGATAAACTTGGCGAAGTTATTGCCGATGCAGATGTGGTGATCTGTTCAACTTCGGCTCCACATTATTTGCTCACGAAAGATTTAATGACAAAATTTGTCAGACGTGGTCATGGCGCTAAACCCTTGGTTATCATTGATATTTCTAACCCACGCAATGTTGAAGAGACAATAAAAGATCTCGAGGGCGTGGCACTCTACAATATTGATGACTTACGGTTGATAACTGAGAGGAACAGGTTAAAGCGGGAAAAGAAAGTGGAAAAAGCACAAAAAATCATAGATGAAGAGCTAGCTCTTCTGAGCAGAGAATTGAAAACTGAAACAGTCAGAGAGGTAATTGCTGAGCTTCTCTCTAGGGCTGAAAAGGCACGGCAAAGTGAACTTGCCAAAGCTTTAAGCATGTTGGGAAACATTGGGGACCGTGAGAAAAAAATAATTAGCGATTTAACCTCTGTGTTGATGAAGAAAACTTTTGTTCCCCTCGTTGAGAATTTACGATCAGCTGCCAAAGATAACGACGTACAAACAATTGAGAACGCCATTAAATTGTTTAATGTGGCAGTTAGCAATCAAAGTGAAAGGCGAAGTTGATGAAAGAAGGCATTGGTTTAATTGTAATTGGTCACGGTAGCAAGCTTCCGCACAACCGAGAAAATCTTGAAAAATTAGCCAGCATACTTCGCGAGAGGTCGCAGTTTAAAGCCGTAGAGATCGCCTTCATGGTGCGAAACACCCCCACCATCCCTGAGGCTATAGACGCCATTGCTAAACGGGGTGTCAAAAAAATTGTTCTTGTTCCTGCCTTTCTAGCTCCAGGGGTTCACACAACCCAAGAAATCCCTGAACTCATCGGTATGAAGGATAAGGAATCACAGTTGTCCGCTAAAGGAATACAATTAATCTATGGGGAACCTTTGGGTGCAGACGAGCGTATCGCAGATATAATCTCTGAGAAGGCATTCAAAGCAATAGGCAAAGAAATTTATTCAACGCCTCAGGCTGAAGCTGGCACAAAAATTTCTGTAACTGCAGACGAGATATACAAGAAAAGCATGCAGCTAATTAGGCCAGAGATAAAGGAAACCTTGGCGTTGGTTCCTAAAGCTCACATTTCTATAATTGAACGTGTTGTTCACACAACAGCTGACCCTGAATTTGCAAATCTTTTAGTAATAAGCCCCGATGCAGTTGAAGCAGGCGTTGCCGCCATTAAATCAGGCGCAAAAATTGTTACCGACGTGAAAATGGTCAAGGCAGGAATAAACGAGACAAGGTTGAAAAAATTCGGTGGAAAAATAATCAATTATGTTGATGACGAGCGTGCTTTCAAAATTGCGCGCAATGAATCAACCACC
>JBNVCD010000052.1:0-8714 GCA_050410875.1 Bathyarchaeia archaeon
GACGGGTCGGTCGTGTATAAACCATCCACGTCTGATAGGATTATAACGAGATCTGCTCCTATGGCGTTAGCTACAAGCACAGACAATATGTCATTGTCACTAAAGTTTACTTTGTAGCCTTCGGTGATGGGTATGAGTTCATCGACACTGGTTACGTCGTTTTCATTAATTATGGGAATCACATTTAACTTCAAAAGCATATTCAAAACGTTGCATGTGTGAACGTACGCGGCGCGGTTTGATAGGTCTTCGGCAGTAAGCAGAATCTGCGCCACCTTTAGCTCGTGGCGTTTGAATATTTCACGGTATTTCGCCATGAGCACACTCTGCCCAGTTGCCGCAGCCGCCTGCTGGAACACGACGTCTTTGGGTTTTCCTGTTTTTCCAAGCTCTGCGATGCCTGCGGCTACAGCGCCTGAGGTTACAAAGACAATTCTGTCTCCTTGTTTTGTAGCTACCGCTATCTGCTTGGCTAGCCTTTCCATTTCTTCCTCGTCAAGTTTTCCTTCAGGCGTGGTTATACCGCTAGTTCCAACTTTAACCACGACTAGTCTGTTAGGCATAAGTATTCCCTATGGCGCCCAGAGTTTTATGTTACTTGGAAATATGCTCAGCTTCCTTAAAAAGAAATCTTGAAAACCCGCCATCTAAGCGGGTTAAAGATATTGCTTTTTATTTAATTTTTTAGTCTATGTCGGAAAAGAAATATATAGAACTCTCCACGTTGGGTGTATAAACTTAGGTTGATGTTCACATGTTGCAGCCGTTGCAATCTGTTTTCAATTTGGTAACTTTTGATTCTCCAGTGGTTTTTTGGATAGCTCCAATCGCGGGATTCGCAGCTATCATTGCTTCTTTAATTATTATGCGTAAAATCGGTAAAATGAGTACAGGTTCACCTAAAGCCGTGGAAGTAGCAGACGCCATCCGGGTAGGTGCATACGCTTTTCTTAAACGGCAATACAAAACAATTGCAGTCATCACGGCGGTTCTTTCAGTTCTGATAGCTGTTGGTCTTGGCGTAGGCACCGCAGTTGCCTTTGTAATAGGGGCGGTTTCGTCCCTTGCTGCAGGATACATAGCCATGGACAACGCGACTAAAGCTAACATCCGTACAGTTGCTGCTGCTAAGGAAAGCGCTGAAAAAGCTCTTAAAACAGCCTTCTACGGCGGTGCCACGATGGGTCTCGCGGTGGTTGGGCTTTCTCTTTTGGGTGTAAGCGTTCTGTTTTTGCTCTACAACGGCTACGGCGCTTTGTTTGGTGGCTACTCAGTTTCGGATGCTGCATTAATAGGGCGAAATGCCGCCAGCGCCATCGTGGGAATGGGTTTTGGTGCTTCGCTTATAGCTTTGTTTGCTCAGTTAGGCGGTGGAATCTTCACGAAAGCAGCCGACATCGGCGCTGACATCGTGGGTAAAGTTGAAACAGGCATACCTGAAGATGACCCGAGGAACCCTGCGGCTATCGCTGATAATGTTGGCGACAACGTGGGTGACTCGGCAGGCAGAGGAGCTGACCTATTTGAATCCGCCACAGGCGAGAACATCGGCGGCATGATAATCGGCGGGCTTATAAGTGCTGCAACAGGCAACCTGATTTTTCTTATTTTCCCTCTTATCGCGCGGGCGCTAGGGATTTTCGCCACTTTTGTAGGTATGCCCTTTGTTAAGCTAGGCAAAGATGACGCGAAAAATCCCATGAAAGGTCTCAGAAAAGGACTGATGGTTACCACGATTGTTTCAGCGGTGCTGTTTTTTGTAGCCACGATTTTCCTACTTGGCAACATCTATCTGTACTTGTGTTTGCTGTCGGGTTTAGTTGCTAGTGTACTTGTCGATTACATAACTGATTACTACACGGGGCGCGACAAGGGACCAGTGAAGAAAATTGCCAAGGCCAGCGAAACAGGTAGCGCGACCAATATAATTACAGGTTTCGCCGTAGGCTTAGAAACTGCTGCTCTTCCCATAATCTCGTTGGCAGGCGCCTTAATTGTTTCTTATTACTTAGGGTCGCTGTTTGGCGCAGCAACTCTAGGCGTTGGCGCATTCATGGGCGGCATTTACGGCACAACGCTTGCAACGATGGGTATGCTAGCCGTAATGGGCATGGTTTTAGCCTTGGACGGCTTTGGACCTATAGCTGATAACGCTGCAGGCATTGCTGAAATGTCCGGAGAGAAAGGAGCTGAAGAAACAATGGAGGCACTTGACGCAGTAGGCAATACCACCAAGGCTTTAACAAAAGGTTTCGCTCTTGGCTCAGCGTTGCTTGCAGCTCAGTTGCTGTTCCAGACGTATGCTGAAGAAGCCAAAATGCACTTTGGATTGAGCACCTTTAACATTGACATTTCTAACCCTGCGGTTCTTGTAGCCGCTTTCATAGGTGGCATGTTGCCTTTCCTGTTTTCGGCTCAAGCCATCAGCGCCGTAGGCAAAGCCGCAGGTGAAATGGTTGCTGAAGTACGCCGACAATTCCGAGACATACCTGGAATTTTGAAGGGCACAGATAAACCTCAGTATGATAAAACCGTGGACATAAGCACAAAAGCAGCGTTAAAAGGCATGGTACTCCCAGGAGTGGTAGTCGTTGTTGTACCTTTAATTGTAGGCGTTTTGTTGGGGCCCGTCGCAGTGGGTGCGCTTGTGGTGGGATGCACTTTAACGGCGATTCCACTTGCGTTGCTGATGAACACTGGTGGAGGCGCATGGGACAACGCCAAGAAGCACATTGAGGCAGGCAACTTCGGCGGTAAAAATTCTCCTGCTCACCACGCATCGGTGGTCGGAGATACTGTAGGCGATCCTATGAAGGATACTGCTGGACCAAGTTTGCATGTGCTAATTAAATTGCTCAGCACGCTATCCATCGTTTTCATACCGCTGTTCATTAACGTGCTGAACCTGATTTGACAAATCAGAATATGAAAAAATTAGGCGAGCCCATTTATGGGCCTTTTTCTTCCTCGTCCGCAACCGCTGACTCTTTTTTAATTTCTTCAGCCATTTTTCTGCCTAAGTCGGTTAAGCAGTAAATTTTGTAGGTGTTTCTGCCGTTCCTTGAAACTCTGATGTCCTCGTGCAGAAGCTGGGCGTCACGCAAAAGCTCGCAGTTTTTGAGGTCTGAAGACGGTATAATCATGCCTTCACTGGACTCTAAATACCATAGACAGTGGTCTTTGTTGTCGAGGGCGGCGAGAAGATACTTTTTGAAGACTCCTACCCTGTTTTGGATGTATTCTGAGAGGTATTCTGCCAACTTGGTGGACATTACGATCAATTCATGTTTGAGCATTAAAGGCATTTAAGGCTTTCCAAAACAGTTTTTGGATAGGAAAACTATTTTTCCGCGGAGCACATTTTTACCTCGGCACTTATCGAGTAACTAACGAGATGTAGAAATGTGAAAATTATCGAGAAAAACCTGCATCAGGGATACGTCAAAGTGGTTGCTGACTCTTCAGATGACCTGTGGCACCTCTCTAACGTCATCTACGCAGGTGACGAAGTTTACTGAAGCTTCCCGACCGAAGAGTGGCGAGCGTGTCTCCGCTTTCATGGGCGTCACCGTTGAGTCGATAGCTTGGGACAAGTTTTTGGCTAGACTACGCGTACACGGCGTCATCTGTCACGCTCCTGACATAATTCCCAAGGGTGCACATCACACCATAAACGTGGCGTTAAATCAACCTGTAACCATTGTGAAGAAAGAGTGGCCTAAGCATCTGCTGGACCGCTTGCAAAAGGCCAGCGAAGCAGAAAAGCCTCTTATTATAATTGCAATTGATGATGAAGGTTACGCCATCGCGGAAACCAAGCAGTACGGTGTGGAAATTAGGGTTGAAGAACGCGTAAAATTGCCGGGCAAAAAAGAAGCAGAAAAACGCAGCGGCGCCGTAAACGAGTATTTCAAACGTGCCTTAAACAGTTTAGTTTCCCTTTGGTCTTCCAACAGTAGCGCCATAGTCGTGGTTGGTGTTGGCTTCATAAAAAGCGAGTTTGCCAATTACGTGGCAGCTCACAACAAAGAGGTCGCTGCCTCAATTGCGGATGTGAAAAGCGTCAACAACGGCGGTGTAAGTGGCATATATGAGGCACTCCGTTCTGGTGTACTTTTAAAAGCTACGCGACAAATGCGTATTCTTGAAGAGACCGAGCTTATCGAGGAAGTTATGAAGCGGCTAGGTAAAGGTGACTCTACTGTATCTTACGGTGCCACATCCATAGAGACCGCTGCCTCAACGGGCGCCGTGGAAAAACTTGTAGTGGCTGACTCTATGCTGCGCGACGCAGAGAAAGAGCAGCGTTTGAAATTGGAAAAAATGATGCAGCAAGTGGAACAGTGCAGCGGCGCCGTTACCGTTGTCAGCACAGAACATGAAGCTGGTGCCAAGCTTCTTGCTTTAGGCGGAATTGCTGCGCTCCTACGCTTTCCAGTTTACAGTTCAGATTAGAATAATAATGTGAAACAGGCTTACTTGTTTGTAAAGGAAACTTGTTAATATACCCTTTATATACCCCTTTATATATAAGTTAAAGATACACGGGAATCTAAATGAGCAAAAAACCGTTAATCTCGATTCAAAACATTGTGGCTTCTGTATCTTTAAACCAGAAAATTGACCTGCAAAAAATCGTGGAGAAATTCCCTCAAACCGAGTACAACCCCAGCGTTTTCCCCGGTTTAGTTTTCCGCCTGAAAAAACCTAAAACGGCTACCCTCATTTTCGGCACAGGCAAAATGGTCTGCACTGGAGCAAAATCTGAAAAGGAATCACGTAGCGCCGTGGAGAAAGTTGTCAAAGAACTTCGAAGTCAAGGCATACAAATTACGGAGAAGCCAGTTGTGAACATCCAGAACATTGTTGCATCCGCCGAGTTAGGCGGCGAAATCGACCTTGAAAGCCTTGTTTACAAGCTTGGGCGTGTCATGTACGAGCCTGAACAGTTTCCGGGAGCTGTCTACCGCATGGATGACCCGCAGGTGGTGTTCTTGATTTTCAGCGCTGGAAAACTAGTTTGCGTAGGCGCCAAAAAAGAAGAGCAGGTTTACGCGGCAGTCGATAAAATCCAGAAGATTCTTGAAGAGAAAGCCCTCATATACTACACGGATTAAGTTTCCGCTTTTAAGCGGAACTTTTTATTCTTCTGCGAACCGCGGGGTTCACGTCTGCGAGTTCTTTCAGAATCATCTCAAAATTTTCGTGGGGTTTTAGCTCCCTTTTAATGAATGTTCCTGTCCTGCCAACGGTGTCTCTTCTGCGTAACGCGTGGGAGCGGTCTAGGACTGTTTCTACGGATATGTCTAATGTTTTTGCTGTTTGATCTTCTTTGCCGAGGATGCTGCCTTCTTCATGGCCTGTTTTTGTTGGGTTAATCAGCATTAGCCGTTTGTCTACGCCTTTAACCCGCACCCCCTGGTTTAACTGTGCCAGTGTAGCTTCGCCGCTGAATTTGTAGAATTCCCGTTCCACCTTCCGCATCCGCATGAGGGCAAACGAAACGGTGGTTTCTTCGTCAAGCTCTATGTACGCTTTCATGGCGTAAAGCGGTGTAGCTTGAACAACAAATCGGTTAGCGGCTTTCATGTTTGCCGCTTCCAACGCGGTTTCAACTTGGAAGGAGCTGGGGGCGTCCACCACAAAAATGTCTACGTCGCTGTTTTTAGTTGCGTCACCACGGGCGATGCTTCCGTGCACAATGGGTTGAAGGTGAAATTTCTCCAGTGCAGCCATTATTTTAGCTGCTTTTTCCCTGTATGCTTGCAGCGTATTCCATCGGGCGTTGTCGTAAACCACTTCAACGGTATCTTGAAAAATCTTGACTTTCTGGGTCAATGTAGGCTGCACTTACGAAATAAAGTGGCTGAGTAACTATTAAGCATTCAAAGTTTAGCTAAGATCTAAGTTGATAGCCAATCGCGGGATTTAAAAAGTGTTTTTCTTGCAAACTGCAGTTTTAAACAGTCTGGGTAAGGGCACATTTCTATGCACCGTAAACAAAGCGTACACATAGAAGTATCAATGTCGCCGCCTTTTTTCTCGTATACTTCTGTAACTTGAACTGGGCACACTCTTTTGCAGATGCCGCATTTAGTACATTTTTCTTCGCTTTTGTTTAGACGAAGAAGAGGGATTCTTCTCAGTGGTCGGTATGCGTTAACTGCGGCAAGTGACACTCCAGTGGGGCAGAAGCGGCACCAGAAGCGCCGCACCTTAAACGAAGTCGTCAGTGTGAGGACAACAAACATGACTGCGAAGAATAATCCTGTTTCTGTTCCGCTTGTAGCCGCCATTATTTCTCCGACATACGGGTAGCTTAAGCTTACTTTCCCCAATTCTAGGAGCGCCCCAAACGGTGGAACCCACGGAATGACCAGTGTCTCCAGCGGCGCCAGCAAGATGGTTAAGGGTCTGAAGGCGCCTCGAAGCCACACGAACTCTGAAATGGCTGCAAGTGGTTTGTCTTCAACCAAAAACGGTAAAGTAACAAGCGCTAAAATGACAAGGACGATTATGTACCTTAGTTTGTGTAGTATTCGGTTCAATTTTTCTGGCAACGCCCAATGTGGCGCCTTTAGTTTTCTGCGCAGAAGCGACACCAAATCCATATAAAAGCCGAAGGGGCAAAGCCAACCGCAGAAAACTCTGCCCAAAAAAACTGTAGCCCCCACTATAACAATTACAAGTAAACCTTTCCAAACAGCAACTATCGACAAGTAAAAAATCACCATCAAAGAAAGCAGTTGCACCACCGCTCTGAGGTAACTGAGTTGTTTTGTTTTGTCTTTTGTCCAGCGGAGCTTGTTAGTCATTTATTATCGACTGAGGTTTCTAATATGCGGGTTCTTTCATAAACAGCTATCGTTTAAATCAAACATGAAGAAGCTTTCGTGTTTTTTGTCTCGTCTATTACTCAGATAGACTTTTGGACTGCTTGATTACTTTCTATGATCATCAAACAACTGTCCACGACAAATTCTGCTAACGCGAACAGAATCACTTTCACCGAAAACTGCCCATATAATTCAGGGGCGCAACGTTATATTCCGCATTACTATGTTTGAATGCCACAACATTTTCTTTTTTTTTCACTCTGAGATATGCTTTGAGTAGTGCTTGTGAAGAATTCGCTTTTGCCATAGAAACTTATTAGTGGTTCGCCAATCAGAGAATTACTTAACGTGAAACCTACATTGAGCCCTAACGCCGCAAAATGCACCTTGTGCAAACGTCGAATCCCCTTCTTTCAGAGGATCTACAGTGGTGAAAAACTCTGTAAACAATGCTTTGTTGAGTCTATAGAGAGTAAGGTGCGCGCGACTATAACACGGTACAAAATGCTCAATTACAACGACACGATAGCTATTGCGGTTTCAGGTGGCAAAGACAGCATCAGCTTGCTGCATGTTCTTGCAAGTATGGAGCGCAAGTTTCCGCGGGCGTCTCTTGTGTCGGTTACTGTTGATGAGGGGATCAAGGGCTACCGCGACGAAGCCTTGGAAATTGCGTTGAAAACTTGCAGGTCTCTTGGCATAAAAAGTCATGTGGTTTCTTTTAAGTCGCTTTACGGCTTCACGTTGGATGAGATAGTTCTGCGTATTAGAGAACGTAAAAGTGCGTTGACGCCTTGTGCTTTTTGCGGGGTATTACGCAGGAAAGCCCTCAATGTTGGGGCGTTGGCTGTGGGTGCAAACAAAATTGCCACTGCGCACACGTTGGATGATGAAGTGCAGACGTCTCTGCTGAATATTTTTCACGGCGACGTGTCTCGTTTGGCTTCAGAGAAACCGGTAACTGATCAGGTGCATCCGTTGTTGGTGCAGAAGGTTAAGCCGTTTTGCGAAGTCCCAGAGAAAGAAAGTGCCCTTTACGCTTACGTTAAAGGCTTGGATTTCCAAAGTACGCCTTGCCCCTATGCCTCAGAAGCTATGCGTAACGATATCCGTGTTTTACTGAACCAGATTGAGGAGCGACATGCAGGAACCAAATTTACCGTGTTTAAGTCTCTGGAAAAGCTTCGCCCTGCCTTGAGCAGCATTATAGAAAAAGGCGAATTTAACGAGTGCAAACAGTGCGGTGCCCCCTCAACTGGGGAACTTTGCATGGCCTGTCAACTACTAAGCCAGATACGCTAAGCCAACTTTCACTTTTACCGACCTCTCCCCCCTTCAATTCAGAGTCGTTCTAACGATAGTTTAAAAGCACAGAAACACCGCAACTGATTTTCAAAGTGAAAAAGGAGACTTGAAGCGTCATGTCACAGAACCTCGTACTTCAGACTAAACCGCAAGAGCAACAAGCGTTGTTATCGCTGAACCTGAAAAATATAGCCGATTTATTCCCGGGATTCGTTCTAGGCGACTTCGCGGTAATTCATAGCGCTCAATCTTGCGTGTCCTTAACGTCTTTACTATGCGTTAGGGCGCAACTTGAAAACAGCTTAAACAGCAACGTCCTATTCATCGACGGAGGAAACAACTACAACCCCACATACATAGCTCGCTTTGCCAAAATCCACCACCTTGACCCCAATCAAGCGTTAAAGCGGATAAACGTCCAAAAAGTCTCCTCGGCATACCAGCTAACCATGTTTATAATGGAGCATCTGAAAGAGGCCGTTCAAAGATTTAATGCTAAACTTGTCGTAGTATCCGACATTGCACGTTTATTCCTAGATGAGAATATCCCTGAAGAGGAAGCCCGCGGCGTTT
>JBNVCD010000053.1:0-8697 GCA_050410875.1 Bathyarchaeia archaeon
TACCACCTTCACCTGTTTTGCAGAAACCAAGATCCTCGTAAGCCATGATTTCCGCAAAAGTAAAGCAGTCATGAACCTCCGCTACATCTATATCTTCAGGCTTCACATCAGCCATGTCATAGGCCATTTTCGCCGCTAACTTGGCAGAGTTCAAGCTGGTTAAGCTTTTGCGTTCATACAAACCTATGGTGTCGCTGGCTTGTCCAGAACCCACAATGTGCACCGGTGTGTCTGTGAATTTTGACGCCAAATCTGGCTTGGTCAGTATGACGCAGCTGGCACCGTCTGTTATCAAAGAGCAGTCGTAAATTTTAAGTGGCCACGCGACCATCTTTGAGGTTAAAACGTTTTCAACCGTGATTTCCTTTTGCATATGCGCTTTCGGGTTCAACGTGGCATGATGATGGTTTTTCACTGCGACCTTCGCCATCTGCTCCTGTGTGGTGCCATAGGCGTTCATGTGCGCAGTTGCCATCATGGCAAATAAACCTGGGAAAGTGACGCCGTGAAACTGTTCAAAAGGGTAATCAGAAGCCATGGCAAGATATTCAGTCACTTCCGCCGTGGCTCGGTGAGTCATCTTTTCTACGCCGCCAACCACAACTACGTCTGCTAATCCTGAAAGCACCGCGTATACGCCTGAACGTAACGCTGCACCTGACGAAGCACAAGCAGCTTCAGTTCGAATTGACGGGATTCCAAGCAGACCACCCCAGTCTGCTGCGGTGGAACCCATATGCCCCTGATGCTCGTAGGATTCGCCCATATGGCCCACAAACATCGCTTTTATGTGCTGTTTTGGGTCTAGTTTTGGACATTGATCTAAAGCTTCTTTAAGAGCCAAAGCGAAGATTTCTCTAGCGTAGAGGCCTTCATGTTTTCCGAATTTGGAAAGCCCAGCGGAAACTATGGAGACAAGCGGTTTTCCATTCAAATTTATGTTTACCTCTGCGTCACTGTTCGGAGATTTTTGATGCTTAAGGAGTAAGGAATCCGCGGCATTACCTTTAAACGTTTACACGTTGGCGTTGGATAGCCTTATGTTAGAGTCGACAAGTTTAATGTTATGTTTCATGTGGAGAAAATGCAACCTGCAGATTTACCGTTCGCGGTGGAACTTGCCAACACGATGAAGTGGGGTATGTCAGCTGCAGATTTCCAATTTAACATGAAGCTTGAACCTGAAGGGTGCTTTGTGCTGTTTGATGAACAAGAGGCGGCGGGTGTCGCTACATGCATAAACTATGGTGCAGTTGGCTGGTTTGGCAACTTGGTTATTTCACAAAAATACAAGAAAAAAGGGGCTGGAACATTTCTACTAACCCACGCTGTGGACTATTTACAAAGTAAGGGGGTTTCACAGATTGGCCTTTACGCCTACCCTTATTTGCTTGATTTTTATGGGAAAGTGGGCTTTAAGCCGGACATGGAATTTGCGGTTTTGAAAGCAAAAACAATCTACGCCAGCGAAGATATGCAACTAGAGCAAGCGCACATGCAAGACTTACAGAGGATAGCGGATTTTGATAGTCGCTTTTTTGGGGCTTCTAGAAAGAAGGTGTTGGAACAGATTTTTTTAGGTAAACAAAATTTTTGCAGGCTAATCCAAGAAAACAGCCGCATCATGGGGTACGCTGCAACAAAAAATGTAAGCGGCACCGCTGAAGTTGGACCTTTAGTGTGTGATAAAAAACAGCCTGAAAACGCGGTTACTCTGCTTAAAGGAATCCTGTCAGAACTTAACGGAGTTGAAGGCATAATGTGTGTACCAGCTACTCAGACAGCGTTAATAGAAACCGCGGTTTTGGCTGGTTTTCGAGAAGAGTTTCGTTTGGTAAGAATGTTTTTAGGTTCGCGTGTTGGTGAAGATTGTTGGTATTTAGCAGAGTCGCTGGAAAGAGGTTAACGGGATGACTGATGATTTGTGCAGTTTATTGGTGGAGGGTTTCCTGAAGGATTCATGGAACGCCGTTAAAGCGCTAGTCGAAGCTGCTGCAGGGTTTAATGGGGAAAAGCGTAGAACGGTGACTCTGTTTAAGTTCGAAGGAACCAAAAGGGTTAATCGCAGTTTTGGCGGAGAAAATTTTTTTCTACGGGGGTCTGTAGAGTACTCTAATCCGCAGTTAACAGTAGAGGAACTTCAGGGAGTAATAGGCACAAAACTATTGGAGGCTTGCGGTAACTATTTTGTTAATTATGGCCTGCGCAAACTAGACCAAAGCGATTTGGCGCAAATTTGTGAAATGTTAAAAAAACCATCTGAAGGGCGCATCATAGGTTTTCTACTTAATACAGATGACGTTGAGGCTGACAGGTACAGTATGAACCCGCTGCGGGCGTCAATCGTAAGCAGCGGCCAAAGCGCGTTTCCGGCTGCCAACGTTAAAACTGACGAGTTAAAAGTTGATGAAAAGTTTGTGGAGAAATATGAGAAAAAACTCATTTCTAAACCTGAAATTGAAGTGATCCAACGACACTTAGAGCTTTCAGACGGCTCTTATCTGGATTTTGTGGATTCAGTAAAGTTTGAGCAGTTGGCGGCGCTTTCAGAGCTTTTTGGGATAGATTTGTGTTTACCTGCGTTACGCATGCCGCTGGAAACGCTGCAGCGTGAATCTTCAGATGGTTTGTTGCACCATTTAATCAGGGAGGCGCATAGAGATTATGAAACCATTTCACAAGTTTATGCTTGCATGGGACGCAGCATGAACAAAAAGACAACGCTTTTAACGGTGCCACATTCAAAAAAAGGGTTTGGAAGCAAACGTGCCGCTCGTGGACGGCTCCATTTTGATGATTCACAGCTTGTAAATGTCGCAGTGACTTACCAAGATACTCTGCTTTACCCCAACGATATAGATGCTGAAGATGTGGCTGTTGCTAAATGCTCAGACACTTTTAAAGTGGAAGCACCCAAGTTTTCGACCTACCAATTCGTAGAAACACCTTCCTCACCACAGTTTTTATTGTATTCACTTGCTTCACCTGAAGATGCTGCGTTGTGGCATGGCGTAGGCGCTTTTGCGTCACCTCAGCTGCTTCAAAGCTGTGCACATATACGAAGCAGATGCAGACAAGGACTATTTAATGGGTTGACGAGCCGATTTGGTGTGCGAGGAGAAGTGCCACTACAGTTAAATTTGGTGCCTGAGGGCATGTGGGTTCACCCTCTTCACCGCAACATAGACGCAAGTGTAGGCTGCATAGAAAAACCACTAGATTTGGCTTGCATGAGCATGAAAATTGAGCACCTCTCCAAATTCAAGTAACCCTCAACTGTTATGGTGGTGTAACACTGGACTTAGAGTTTTTCATGTGGAGACTTTTCAGGTTACTCAGAAAGCTACACCTTCAAAAATTGTTAGGTTTAACTTGGAAGATGCAAAATTTTACTGATTACTTTATGGGATTTGAGAATGTAGAGGCAGTTAGAGGTATTTTCAAAGAAAAAACCGAAGAGGTACTGCGTAATCTGAAAGTGAAATTCGTTCTTTTTGGATACATGGGCGTGGATAACGTTGACGGCAACCTGATAATCAACAGACGCTACCTAAAGAGGGGCAACAGAGAAGACATTTATTTGGATGTGATTCACGAGTTAGTTCACGTAAGACAGTGGCTAGAAGGAAAAGACCTTTTTGATCCACATTTCGAGTATGTGGACAGACCAACAGAAATTGAGGCATATGCCTACACAATTAACGAAGCACGAAAAATGGGCTGGTCAGATTCAAGAATTTACCAATATTTAAAGACCGACTGGCTAAGCGAGGAAGAATTACAACGGCTCACAAAGAACATAGGCGTCAAATGTAATGTGACGCTGGAGCAGTCGACAGCAGAGTAGGAATCTGTGAATACTTAATAGCTACTAGGTTGCACCTAATCGCTTTATTAAAGACAACTTGGGCTCTTTAGCCTAAAATTAACCCATCAAAATTTGGGTAATCTGGATTTTTTGTATATTTCTTCTTTCCACTTACGTTGCCAGCTCGCCCACCCTGTTTTAACTAGGCCTTCTCTCAGTTGGGGGCGCTCTGCAACCCATTCTAGAAAAGCCCAAAAACGGTTCTTTGCATTTAAAACCTCTTGCGGTACACCTTCTTGGGAGCACCAGCGCAGATAGCCCCGTTCCACCATGTTTTTCAGTTCGCCGGTGTCTTCAACTTTGAGCACGTTGAAGCCTCGGTTTTGTAAGTGCAGCCGCAACCCAGACAGAACATAGGTGCTGCATACTTTAAAGCAGGTTTCATGATCAGGCTTCATGACTTCTATAATTTCATCTGCAATTCTAACTGCATCCGCCAGATATTTTTTTGACGCAAAATGAGGCGGTTGAAAAGAAGATGTGGGAATCCGCCGTTCCATGAGCATGGGGTTTGGCGGTTTTATCGCTCCAACAACTACGCCTAGCAGAAGATCACTCCACCCTGCAGCGTCTATTAGAATTTCCTTTTTTGAAACAAAACACTGCAAACTCAAACCTAAACCACCAAGCGCCCAGTCAACTATAGTGCACACTAACTTTTCTGTTTTCTCCCACCGAAAAATAACGACTGCGCAAACGTAGACTCTAAGCTAAACTAAGCGATTGCAGACACCGCTCAGTTCCAGCTAAAAGAGTAGAACTAAGAGATGCTTACGTTCTGAATGTCAAAATATCGCTTCGCTAAAAACCGTAGGCGCTCAGCGTTCTTGCCGTTTTTACCTATCGCTACGCCCTTATCCTTGGGGTTTATAGTCACAACGGCCATTTTTTTGCCATCTGTACGCTCAGTCACACGGACCTCACGTACCACCGCAGGTTTGAGGGCGTTTTTGATGAATTGCACTGGGTCGTCGCTGTACTCGATTATTTCCTGCTTTTTGCCTGTCATACGTTCCAACGTGTGAATGTTTCGTCCGCCTTTGCCTATAGCAACGCCTACTTGCCCCTGGTTCACAATGAAAATTACGCGTCCGCCCTCTTCGTCAATTATGCAGTCTTTCACGCTCGCGCCGCTGACGTTCTCAAACAAAGCAATATACCGCATCTCTTCTGCAGTGATTTTTATGCCGCTCGTTTACTCTGTTCCTCCAACTTTCGTGTCACTCTCAAAATACTCCATCTCGACAGCCTTCAAGATCTCTGAATCTCCCGGCTCGCGGATGCTCAACGCAGAGATAATGAACATTTTACCACACACGTTCGCTAGATCCATTGAAGCACCCTTATAGTTCAAGACGGGAACTTTTGAGAGTTTACCATAGTATTCAATTTCGTCTTTTATTTTTTTTGGGCAGTTCGAAGCTAAAACAATCAATTTAGCTTTGCCTGCCTTAGCATTCAGCAACGCCGACTTAGCTCCGAAAGAAACCTTTCCAGTCTTTACGGCAGAAGCTATTGCCTTATCTATATCTATCATTTCTCAGTTTTTCCTCCAGATTTTTCTTGCTTCTCAAACGTTGACATGTACAATTCAACTAAACCTGTACCAATCGGTATAGATTGACCAACTATAACGTTTTCGGTCACGCCTGCTAATGGGTCGCTTGCACCTTTAATAGCTGCATCCACAATGTTGGGCACTGTAATTTCGAAGGCGGCTCTTGCAAGTACACTAGCTTTCTTACCGCTAATTCCGTGTCGACCAATCTGTTGCACGTCGCCTGTGGACGTCATCATATCCGCAACCAGCATAACATGCCGCACATCCACGTCTAATCCTTGATCTTCAAGGACACCTTTTGCTTCATTTACCAACGCGCTTCGCGCAGCCTCAATGCCCAAAGTCTTTGCGATCTCATGTACGTTGTTTGTAGTAGTCCTCGATGTGTCAACACCTGGGATTTCGAGCACTTTAGCCAAATTTGAACCGTCGGTGCGAATAACCCATTCGCCGCTTTCTTCCGTGACCAGAACACGTTTAATGTCAGGGACGCCTTTTACGTGGAAAGTTTCAACTTTTTCCAATAACCGCTTCAACTGCTCTGCTTTCTTAGGCTTTATGTATAAGGTGTTGTCCTCCGCCCTCGTGGTTGCGTTTTGGAACTGCACAATCTTTTCTAACTCGTCAAGCGTGATAGCGCGGTCGTTCATCATGCTCTCGTTGAGTTCAACTACGATTTCCTCGTTGATTGGATCCTCATAAATTTTTGAGGCCAAGTTCCCCAACGAAGTGTAAATAATGTTACGTGCAATCTCCACTGCGCCCTCCTTGCTTTTCTTGTATTCACCGGTCAAATAGATGGTCATGATGGGGGTCGAGGGAATTCTACGGGCATCCACAATTTCGATAAGCCGAGGCAAACCTAATGTAACGTTTTGCTCTTTTACACCTGCATAGTGGAAAGTTCTGAGGGTCATTTGTGTTCCAGGTTCGCCTATGGACTGCGCAGCCACGATACCTACTGCTTCGCCGGGCTCCATCAAGGCACGTTTATACCGATTTACTGTCTCGCTGATAGCTTTATCCACCGCTTTCTGGGTGAATTTACTCTTCAACAGATGCTGCTTGAGCTGTTCCACCAAAAACGGCGTCAATTGGTCAGCTACTTCTGCAAGCTGCTTCTTCACGTAGTCGGCTGTTGCAGGCGTACCCTTTTCTTCAGATATTGCAATTTGATCCATAAGTCGGCTAACGTTCACTGCTTTACCGTGGTCGCTTTTGGCAGGGTCCACACCGTCTTCGCCATACTTGAACTGGATTATGTCGCCTGCTGAATCACGTACTGTTCCATCGTACTCTAACCGTATGTGCTCTAACGCGTTGATGAGTCTGCGCTGCATGTAGCCACTCTGTTGCGTACGCACTGCAGTGTCCACTAGGCCTTCTCGTCCACCCATAGCGTGGAAGAAGAATTCAATTGCGTCTAAGCCTGTCTGATACGAGTTGTAAACAAAACCCCGTGCTCTCGGGCTTGGATCGCCGGGAGCAAAATGTGGCAGAGCACGACCAGCGTAGCCTCTCAAGATACGTTTACCTCGAACTGACTGTTGCCCAACACAAGCTGCCATTTGACCAATGTTTAAACTGGAGCCTCTGGCGCCTGTGCGGGTCATAACAATGCCGGCGTTCTCCAGTGTGAAATCCTCGTCAGCAATTTTTCCTGCTTCATCACGAGCCGTAGCCAACTCGTGCATGACGTAAATCTCAAAGGATTCCTCTAAGGTTTGTCCAGGTAACCTGGGTAAAGTGCCGTTCTTGTAGTTCTCGATGTGTTCATCAATCTTTTTCTGGATGCGTTCCATGGTCTTCTGGATACGTGCACGTGCCTTAGGAGACAAAACAAGCTGGTCATACGTGTAACTGAAGCCGCGCATGGAGATGAAAAGTTTGAGCATCCGCGTGATTTTATTGAGGAATTCTCGTCCAGCTTGGGTGCCGTAATCTTTGATGATGCGGTGCAGCAAACTTTCAGACTGCTCTGAGCCGATGCTACGTCGATCGATAATTCCTGAAACAAGTTCACCGTTCTTGACGACAACGTAGGCGTCGTGTTCGCATTCTTCTTCTTTGCATTTGGCGCAGCCTTGGCAAATGTTTGCTTTTAAGACGTAATTTAACGTTTTAGGCAGGAATAGGCTGAAGATTTGTTTACCTGACCACATGGGTACAGGTTCTTTTACGGCTGGTTCAGGTAAAGGTCCAAGATAACCAGTCGCCGTTAACAAGCGGTTAACTTGTTCACGAGTTAAGTAGTTACCTCTGCGAGTGAAGTAGTATGCTCCTGTAATGAAGTCTCTGATGGCTCCAATTATGGGTCCACCGAATCTCGGAGAGAGAATTTGATCTTGAACTTGCATGAGCAGCAACGCCTCTGTACGTGCTTCCTCGCTTTGTGGCACGTGGAGGTTCATTTCGTCACCGTCAAAGTCAGCGTTGTAAGGTGGACAAACACATAGGTGCATGCGGAAGGTCTTGTATGGCAAAACCCGCACGTAATGCGCCATAATGGACATTCTGTGAAGTGAAGGTTGCCGGTTGAAAATTGCTATGTCGCCATTTTTGAGGTGACGTTCAACGATGAAACCTATCTCCAAGGCTTCGGCTATCTTGGTGCGGTCAACCACGAACTCTAATCTGATGCGTTTGCCGTCTGGGCGAATGATGTACAGAGCGCCAGGATAATTTTCTGGGCCATTGATGACAAGTTTCTTCATTTCCTCCATGTTGTACGCTGTGATTTTCTCAGGTACTGACAATCTCATGGCCACGTCTTGGGGGACACCTACTTCGTTTATGTCCAAGTTGGGGTCCGGAGAAATAACTGTTCGTGCCGAGAAATCCACACGTTTACCAGATAAATTACTGCGGAAACGTCCTTCTTTGCCTTTTAATCGTTGAGAGATGGTTTTGAGGGCTCTGCCTGAGCGGTGCCTGGCAGGGGGGATTCCTGAAGCTTCGTTGTTAAAGTAAGTAGTGACGTGGTATTGTAAGAGCTCGGATAAGTCTTGAATAATGAGTGTGGGGGCGCCTGCTTCCATGTTCTCTTTAAGCCGCTGGTTAATGCGTATTATGTCGACGAGTTTGTGGGTTAAATCGTCCTCAGATCGTATGCCTGACTCTAAAGTTATGGATGGGCGCACGTACACAGGAGGTACAGGTAAAACCTGCAAAACCATCCATTCAGGGCGAGCAACTTGAGGGTTGAAACCCAAGATTTCTAGGTCTTCGTCGCTTATGCGTTCAAGGCGTTCACGGATCATGCTGGGCG